>JAPLAE010000045.1 GCA_026393455.1 Actinomycetota bacterium | reverse complement strand
TTCTCGCGCACCTCGGCCGAAGAAGCAGCGCCGGCCTATCTCGGTGGTGCCGACCCGATGAACCCCATCGCTTCACCGCTGTTCGGCGATTGGGATGGCGCTCCACCGTTGCTGATCCTTGTCGGCGATGCCGAGGTATTGCTCGACGACTCACGCAAACTCGCCGATGTTGCGAAGGCCGCAGGCGTTGACGTCACGCTCAGCATCTACCCAGAAATGCCACATATCTGGACGATGAGCTACCCGGCGTTCCCCGAAGCTGTCGAAGGCGTTACCGAAATGGCCGAGTTCGTGGCCCGCGTTACTGCCTGACGGCTGGGTTTTTCTACTCGCTAGGCAACAGAGAGTGGCGTGATGGCATCAAGCAACGGGCCAATTTCGTCGCGCTCAACTTCGAGATCGAATCGTGACTGCAGATTGATCCAGAACCGATCGCTGGTACCGAAATAGCGAGCGAGTCGCAGAGATGTATCGGCAGTGATCCGTCGCTTTCCGTGAACGATCTCGTTGATGCGACGTGGCGGGACGCCAATCGACACGGCCACGTGATGTTGGGTTACTCCAAGCGGGAGGAGGAAATCCTCAAGAAGGACTTCGCCGGGGTGTATCGGATCGATTCTTTGATTCATTGCGATACCTTTCAGTGGTAGTCCGTGATTGAGATTTCTTCTGGCCCAGCTTTTGTCCAACGGAAGCAGATTCTCCATTGGTCGTTGACTCGAATGCTGTGTTGTCCTGAACGATTGCCGCTGAGTTTCTCCAACCGGTTTCCAGGAGGGATTCGGAGGTCGGAGAGCGACTCGGCTGCGTCGAGGATTGCGAGTTTACGAAGAGCAACCCGCTGGAGATCGGGGTGGAATTTTCGAAGGCGTTCACGGCTCCAGACCCTCTCGGTGTCTTTGTCAGCGAACGATTGCAGCATGGTCAAAGCATAACGCTTGGTGTCATGAACGCCAAGCGTTATGTGGAAGTGATGTTTAATTCGTTGGGAAACGACCTCGTGAGGAGCGGGTGGCAATTGCTGCAGCGTCCCGGATCTTTGTTCCCGCGTCGATCACGGTTTCGGCATCGAGGCCGGGGGGAAATCCCGTTGCCGAGATTGCAGCAATGACTTCGCCGTCCGCTCCGAACACGGGAGCGGCGATGGTGCTGACATCGAATCGGCGGTTCGACTCAAGATCGACGACGGGATAGTTCTCCGTTGCCAGCACTGCGAATAATTCAGTGACATCGTTGCGAAGTTCGGTGTTGCTGGGGGAGTCCGATAGCGAATAGGTGCGTTCCCCAAGTTGTCGTTGCGCGTCAGAACCAGCGGTTACCGCGAAGCCACGCGTGCGAGCGAGTTCGAGAGCAGCCTCATTTCTCTCGAGGGCTGCGGAGTTGGAATCAGGCGAACGCGATAGCCACTGTTCGACTTCGAGTTCTCCGGCCCACGCGAGGAACACGGCTCCAAGCGGCGGAACAAGTGGAACACGTTCGCCTTCGCGCACTCCAGGGCCAAACGCGCTGTGTTCACCAGCTCGTGCGACAAAAATGATTTCATCCACTGTTCGCGCCGATACGACGACTTCAACGCCGAGTTCTGTGGCCAGCGGTTCGATCACTTGACGTGCGGCGTCAATTGCTGGGTGATGCTCTAGTGCGACCACGCCGGCCACAACGAGTGCGGGTCCGAGCGAATAGGCGCGAGTTGTTGCGTTGCGTGACACATGTCCACTGCCTTCAAGCACTGCAAGCGTGGCGTGGGCCGATCCCAGACTCATGCCGGTGCGTCGCACTAACTCCGTCAGCGTGAACCGCTCGGTGGGGTGGGTAACAAGAAGATCGAGAATCTGGATCGCTCCCTACGGTAGGCAGTGCATAGCGAAGAGTCCTGCGCAATAGCGAAAACTAATGGCTGAGACGATTACAGACAGCACGCCCGGCGTCGCAGACGCCCACGAGAGGAACCGAGCAATGACCTCGAAGACTGACGGCCGACCGGCCCTCTCGAGCGAACTCGTCGAACAGTTCTCGCTGCATGGCCGCACTGCGGTCATCACTGGTGCCGCTGGCGGTATTGGTCGCCAAGCCGCCATTACCTTCACCCAGGCCGGTGCGGATGTGCTTATCGCCGATGTCGGTGTTGCTGGTCTTGAAGAAACCGCCGAGATGGTCGCGGCTGCGGGTGGCAACGCCACGATCGTTCCCACCGACGTCTCCGATCGTGATCAGGTCAACGCACTGGCCGACGCGGCAATCAAAACTCATGGCCGTCTCGATATTTGGGCGAACGTCGCTGGCGTTATTCGTTACATGAATATCGTCGATGCAACACCCGAAGACGTTGAGTTCATCACCAAGATCAACCTTTGGGGCACCTACTGGGGTGTTGCTGCCGCAGGTCGCACAATGACCAACGGTGGTTCGATCATCAACGTGTCGTCTGCCGGTGGCGATATGCCAGCGCCGACGCTTTCGATCTACGCAATGACCAAAGCCGCTGTTTCGCATCTCACTCGTTGCGCGGCTGTTGAGCTTGGAGCCAACAACATCCGAGTGAACGCGATCGCTCCGGGTTTCACTGACACGCCGATGGTGCAGTCGCGTTGGACAAACGCAGACGGATCAACCAACGAAGCAGAGCGCGAGTCCTACACCTCGACTCGCGCCGCACAGTCGCCATTGCGCACAATCGCCACACCTGAAGACCAATCATGGGCAATGCTCTATCTTGCGAGCGATGCATCACGGTTCATTACCGGTCAGGTGATCCGCCCCAACGGCGGCGTGGTGATGGCATGACATCCTTTCCAAACGATCAACTCAAGAACGGAATACTTCGATGACAACCGGTGACAACTCTCCCGTACCCGATTTCCTTTCACGCCTTCGCGTCGACGGCCGCACGTTTGTCGTGGCCGGTGCTGGCGTTGGTATGGGACGCATGACTTCGCATGCACTCGTGCAGGCGGGCGCAAAGACCGTGGTGTGCGTCGATGTCGATGCCGACCGTGCCGCAGAGATTGCTGCCGAAATCGGTCCAGCCGGTGTTGCCTGGGTGGGCGATGTCACCACTCGTGAAGGTGCCGCGAAACTCGCTGCCGATGCCGAGGCCATTAATGGTCGCATCGATGGCCTTGTCGACATTGTTGGTATGGCTCGTTGGGAATCGATTCTCGACATGACCGACGAGACCTTCGATTGGGAAATCGACATCTGCCTTCGTCACGCGTTCTTGTTGTCACAAGCCTTTGGTCGACTCATGTCAAAGTCCGGTGGCGGCACGATGGTGTTCATTGCCTCGGTGAGCGGGTTCACTGCAGCTCCGATGCACGCGGCCTACGGAGCGGCCAAAGCCGGACTCATGGCGTGGGTGCAGACCTTGGCCATCGAACTCGGTGGCTTCGGTATTCGTGCCAACGCAGTTGCTCCCGGCACGATCCTCAGCCCTCGCATGGAAGCGGTGTTCAACGATGAGCAGCGTGCGCTCAATGCGGGCAACGCTCCCTTGCAGAAGATGGGGGCCACCTCCGATATCGCATCGGCAGCGCTGTTTTTCTCCAGCGATATGTCGGCTTATGTGACCGGTCGCACCCTGGTCGTCGACGGGGGCGTGGACGCCAAGTTCCCGTATCCGGTCACGCTCTAAGGCGTTGCCAAGCTCGGTGGTCGATTGACCACCGGCAAACAGTTCTCGCGGTTTTTTCAGGGGTTCGGTGGCTGACTAGTGTCGGCTCGTCAACCTGACGTCCCTGTGGAGGACCCCCCTGTGAAGACCCCCGTTCGCGTAGCTGTCACCGGTGCTGCCGGTCAGATCGGCTACAGCCTTCTGTTCCGTATCGCTAGTGGCCAGATGCTCGGAGAAGACCAGCCGGTCATCCTCCAGCTTCTCGACATCACTCCGGCCATGGACGCGCTCAAGGGCGTTGCCATGGAACTCGAAGACTGCGCATTCCCTCTGCTTTCGGGCATCGTCCGCACCGACGATCCGAGCGAAGCATTCGGCGACATTTCCTACGCACTCCTTGTTGGCGCTCGTCCGCGTTCGAAGGGTATGGAGCGCAAGGATCTGCTCGAGGCAAATGGTGGCATCTTCAAGCCGCAAGGCAAAGCGCTGTCCGACAATGCCGCTTCCGACGTCAAGATCCTCGTTGTCGGTAATCCCGCCAACACCAATGCGCTTATCGCGATGAACAACGCGCCCAACATTCCGAACGAGCGCTTCACCGCAATGACTCGTCTCGATCACAACCGTGCAATGGCGCAGATTGCGGCCAAGACTGGCACCACCGTTTCGGACATCACCAAGATGACGATCTGGGGTAACCATTCGGCTACGCAGTACCCCGACCTCTTCCACGCAGAGGTGAAGGGTCAGAACGCAGCTGCACTCGTCAATGATCAGGCTTGGCTCGAAAACGACTTCATCCCGACCGTTCAGCAGCGCGGGGCGGCAATCATCGAAGCTCGCGGACTTTCCAGCGCAGCATCGGCCGCGAACGCTGCGGTTGACCACATGCGCACCTGGGCACTTGGTTCGGCGAAGGGCGATTGGGTCTCGATGGCTATTCCGTCCGATGGTTCCTACGGCGTGGCCGAGGGCATCATCTCTTCGTTCCCCGTCACCTGCGCCAATGGCAAGTACGAAATCGTGCAGGGTCTCGACATCGACGACTTCTCACGTGGCCGCATCGACGCTTCGGTTGCTGAACTCGTTGAAGAGCGCGACGGCGTGAAGGAACTCGGACTCATCTGATTCCGTTTGCACCTTCTGGCCGCACCACTTAGTGCTGAAGTAAAAACTGAAACTGTTTGGTCTCGGCCCGTTGCGCTTAGCGCAGGGGGCCGAGTACGTCATCAAGCGCTGCGAATAATTCGGCGTGCGCTAACAGCGAATGAATCGAACCCTCGACGAGCAAAGCGCCATCCATGAATGCAGCCTGAGCGCTTTGTTTGCCGCTGCGAATGCCTTCGGCCGTTGCAACATCGCACACAAAAATGACATCGGCTACATCGGCTGGGCCTCGGGTCATCGAAACGGTGCCGTCAGTAAAGCGCACATTCCACACCGTTGCGGTTTCACCCTCGCCAACTCGTTGTTCGAGCACCAGATGCACGCCCTTGGACAGCGCGCTCAGGACCTCGCTCGAACGCAGAAGCGAATCGGCCTCGGTAAACCAAGCGGGGGAGAGGTACTCGGGCATCGCTCGGACCGTAGTCGGTGGAGCCCGTTCCTCGGTCACCACGAGTTTGGGTCCGTTACGCTGACGCTCCGTAACACCTCCGCTGCTGCGGGCCACGAGAGAGGGCGATTGACCGTGCTTCGAGTACTTAGCCATGTGGGTCGACTCGACTCGATCCATATTCCCGACGACCTCGCTTCCCGGGTCGAGGTCATCGCCATTCCGATGGATGGCGAGATCGACCCCGATGTTGTCGGCGATGTGCTCATCACCACGCCCACAAGTGTCCCGACTCTGGAAGATGCCCTCAGTCGTGGCGTGAAGTGGGTGCATCTCATTGGCACCGGCATCGACAAGTTTCCGCTCCACCTCATTGGCGACGACCTGATCCTCACCAATTCACGTGGTCTAAGCGCTGTTCCCATTTCCGAATGGGTCATGGCCTGCATGCTGTCGTTCGTGAAGCGCATGCCCGGCTCGTTTGTCACTGAGCAACCGAAGCAGTGGAACATTCCTTCTCCGTCGTTTGCAACCCTCGAAAACGCGAACCTTGCCATTCTTGGTTTAGGCGGAATCGGAACGGCAATCGCACAACGAGCGCTCCCATTCGGGATGAACATCACCGCAATGCGCAATAGCGACGCTCCGAGCCCAATTGATGGCGTCCGCATGGTTCGTTCTGTCACCGAACTGGTGGCCGATGCTCACCATGTCGTGCTTGTTGCGCCGCTCACCGATGCGACTCGTGGACTGTTCAATGACGAGATCTTCGCCACCATGAAGCCTGGCGTGCAACTGATCAACGTGGCTCGCGGCCCGATCATCGATGACGATGCGTTGCTGCGTGCACTCGACGGTGGCATCGTGGCATGCGCCGACATCGATGCCACCGATCCGGAACCCCTTACCGATGGGCATTGGATGTACTCGCACCCTGCGGTGCGACTCAGCCCCCATGTGTCTTGGAACTGGTCGGGTGCCTTCCAGGCCATGTATGCCACGTTCGTTGACAATCTGCGTTTGTATCTGAACAATGAATCGCTGTTGTCAGTCGTCAATCCCGCCGACGGGTACTGAATCCGGTCACAGGTTTTGTAGCTGATGTGCCACGGCCATCGCAGGACCCACCACTAGGGTTCCCGCCATGTTCTCCGTGATTACCAGCGCCATATTCGCCCTCGGGCCCGATCCTCAAAAGATGGTTCAGTCGATCGGCCTCATCGGCCTTCTGATTGTCATCTTCGCTGAGTCAGGTCTTCTGATCGGCTTCTTCCTTCCGGGCGATTCATTGTTGTTCGCGGCAGGTCTCGTCACCGCAGGCATCACCCTCGATAACGGCACCGAGTGGACCCTCGCCAACGGAAACGTGGCTGTGGTGGCGATTCTCTGTGCCCTTGCCGCCATCGCTGGCGATCAGGTTGGCTACGCCTTTGGGAAGCGCGTGGGCCCGTCGTTATTCAAAAAACCCGAGTCGAAGTTGTTCAAGCCCGCGTATGTGGAAAAGACCGAAGAGTTCTTCGCCAAGCACGGTTCGAAGTCGATCGTGCTCGCACGTTTCGTTCCGATCGTGCGTACGTTCACGCCGGTCGTTGCTGGTGTGTCGAAGATGCACTACCGCACGTTCGTAAAGTTCAATGTGATCGGCGGCGCGATCTGGGGTGCAGGTTTCATCCTGCTGGGCTACTGGCTTGGCTCCGCATTCCCTGCCATTGGCAAGAACATCGAATACGCGATCGTTGCCATTGTTGTCATCTCGCTGATCCCGATTGCGATCGAGTTCCTCCGTCACCGTCGGAACAAGCCCAAGGGCAAGCACTTCGCCGAATAGCACCGCAAAACGACGACCGGCGCCGCCTACTCCCATAAGGAAGTGGTTCGGCGCCGGGCGAGTATGCCGCGGGTGGGCGAATCAGAGACTGATTAGCGCTGGCCCTGCAGCTTGCGGTTCTTGAGCTTTGACTTGAGGAAGTCGCGATTCATCATGGCGATGAAATCGATCGGAATTTCCTTCGGGCACGCCTCTTGGCATTCGCCGTAGTTCGTGCATGATCCGAAGAACATCTCCATGGTCTCGACCATGTCTTCGGTGCGCTTCCAGCGTTCGGTCTGTCCCTGTGGCAGCAGGTTGAGGTGAGCGAGCTTGGCCGAGGTGAATAGCTGGGCCGCTCCGTTCGGGCAGGCAGCGACACATGCACCACAGCCGATGCACGCAGCGGCGTCCATGGCGGAATCGGCTGCGATCTTCGGGATGAGGATCTCGTTCGCATCACGAGGGCCACCGGTGTCGGCGGTGATGAAGCCACCGGACTGGATGATGGCGTCGAAGGCGCTGCGATCGACCATGAGGTCCTTCAGCACCGGGAACGCAGCAGCACGCCACGGTTCGATGGTGACGGTCTCGCGGGAACGCAGCAGCACGCCACGGTTCGATGGTGACGGTCTCGCCATCGTGGAACTTGCGCATGTGCAACTGGCAGGTTGTGGTGCCCTTCTGGGGACCGTGGGCCTGTCCGTTGATCATGAGGCCGCAAGTGCCACAGATGCCTTCACGACAATCGCTGTCGAACGTGATGGGCTCGTGGCCGTCGGCGATGAGGTTCTCGTTGACGAGGTCGAGCATCTCGAGAAAGGACATCTCGTCCTTCACGTCAGTTGCTTCGTAGGTCTCGAAGTGGCCGGGGTCGGTGGGACCGCTCTGCCGCCAGACTTTGAGTGTGAGATTCACAATGGCTCCTGGTTATTTGTAGCTGCGCTCGACGGGCTTAACGGTTTCAAAAACGAGAGGCTCTTTGTGAAGGGTCGAGGTTGTTCCCGTACCTTCCCATTCCCATGCGCCGACGAATGAGAAGTTCGCATCGTCACGCTTGGCTTCGCCTTCTTCGGTCTGATGTTCAACACGGAAGTGACCGCCGCACGATTCCTCGCGCATAAGCGCATCGCGACACATCAGTTCGCCGAGTTCGAAGAAGTCGGCAACACGACCGACCTTTTCGAGTGACTGGTTGATGCCGTCGGGATCGCCGAGCACACGAACGTTCTTCTCGAACTCTTCGCGCAACGCCGGGATCTCGGTGAGGGCCTTTTCAAGACCGTTTTTGTCGCGGGCCATGCCGCAGTAATCCCAAACGATCTTGCCGAGTTCGCGGTGGTAATACTCCGGCGACTTGGTGCCACCAACAGCGATCCAACGACGCATGTCGTCTTGCACAGCAGCCACTGACGTGCTGAATGCTGGGTCATCGGTGCCGACTGGCGTCTTTCCGAGCAAGCCGGAGAGGTAATCGCCGACCGTGTTCGGAGCAACGAAGTATCCGTCGGCCAGACCCTGCATGAGAGCCGATGCGCCAAGACGGTTTGCCCCGTGATCAGAGAAGTTGGCTTCACCAAGTGCGTACAAGCCAGGGATGTTGGTCATGAGGTTGTAGTCAACCCACAGGCCACCCATTGTGTAATGCGAGGCCGGGTAGATACGCATTGGCATCGTCATCGGATTCTCGTCGGTGATGCGCTCGTACATGTCGAACAGGTTGCCGTAACGTTCGAACACAACGTTTTCGCCAAGACGGCCAATTGATTCGGCAAAGTCGAGGTACACGCCGTTCTTGATCGGGCCAACACCGCGGCCTTCGTCAACAACCTGCTTTGCGCTACGTGACGCAATGTCACGCGGTGCGAGGTTGCCGAAGGACGGGTACTTGCGTTCGAGGAAGTAGTCGCGGTCTTCTTCCGGAATGTTTTCCGGAGCACGGTTGTCGTCGAACTGCTTCGGCACCCAGATGCGGCCGTCGTTACGAAGCGATTCAGACATAAGCGTGAGCTTCGACTGGAATTCATCGCTGGCCGGGATGCAGGTCGGGTGGATCTGTGTGTAACAAGGGTTCGCAAACAGTGCGCCCTTCTTGTGTGCTCGCCAAGCAGCCGTGACATTGGAGTTCATGGCGTTGGTCGACAGATAGAAGGCGTTGCCGTAACCGCCGGTGCACAACAGCGTGGCGTGACCCGCCCAGCTGCGGATGTCGCCGGTGACGAGATCGCGAGTGACGATGCCAGCAGCAACGCCGTCTTTGGTCACGACATCGAGAAGTTCGGTCTTGGTATGGAGTTCCACATTGCCAAGCGACACCTGTTGCATGAGGGCCTGGTAGGCGCCGAGCAGGAGCTGCTGACCGGTTTGACCACGTGCGTAGAACGTACGGCTGACCTGCGCACCACCGAACGAACGGTTGTCGAGAAGACCGCCGTATTCACGAGCAAAGGGAACACCCTGCGCTACGCACTGATCGATGATGTTGACGCTGACCTCGGCAAGACGGTGAACGTTTGACTCGCGTGAACGGAAGTCGCCGCCTTTCACCGTGTCGTAGAACAAACGATGAACGCTGTCGCCGTCGTTCTTGTAGTTCTTTGCGCCGTTGATGCCACCCTGCGCAGCGATTGAATGCGCACGACGAGGCGAGTCGTGAAAGGTGAAGCACTTCACGTGGTAACCGAGCTGGGCAAGTGTCGCCGCAGCGGCTGCACCGGCAAGTCCGGTACCAACCACGAGCACGGTGAACTTCCGCTTGTTCGCGGGGTTCACAAGCTTCATGTTGAACTGGTGGCTGGTCCAGCGATCCTCAATGGGACCTGACGGGACCTTCGAGTCAAGAGTGATTGTGCTCATCTGTTACTCCTTCAGCCGACCACGCCGGTAAGCACGGCGATCGGGAACGTGATGTTGACGCCGGCCACAAGAATCGCGAATCCAGCAGCGAAGCCACGGCGAAGCGGATTGTGTCGGGGGTTAAAGCGTGCGCTCATTGAGCCAAGGCTCTGGAAGATGCTCCAGGCGCCGTGGTAGAGGTGAAAGCCGAGTGCGATGTTGGCGAGGATGTACAGCGCAGCAACGGGTGCACGATCAAGGCTGGTGGCGACATTCGAATACGGATTGCCGTTCACGAAGTCTGGGTTAGCCCAGCCCCATGTGAGATCGGCCAGATGCCAAAGCAGGAAGAGGCCGACGATGATGCCGCTCCAGCGCATGGTGCGTGCCGCCCAGTTCACTGCCACATAGTCACGCGGTGACTTGTAGTTGACCGGTCGTGCCTTGTGGTTAATGCGGGTAAGCGCATAGGCCGACTGGATGTGCAGCGCGAATGCGCCGATGAGTCCAAGACGAAGTATCCAGAGGACACCGGTGGGGGGAACGATCGGCACGAGGAGTTGGCGCAGGAATTCTGCGTACTCATTGAAATGCGACTCGCCCAAATACATCTTGAGGTTGCCGATCATGTGGAAGAGCACGAACCCCATCAGCATGATGCCGGTGAGAGCCATGATCCATTTTTTGCCCACTGACGACTTGTAGAGGTCGATAATGGGGAAGTTGCTGCGTCGGTTGGCCTTGCGAATCGTCGGGGACGAAATGTCCGGAGTTAGCGCTGGCGGTTCCTTGGTTGCTGTCACGAGCAAACCTTTCTTAGAAGCGGCTGTGACTGGAACTGGTCTTCGTCCGGCAGAGCCAAGACCAAGTGAGATCACGCTACTCACCGACAATGGTGAGGGGCGAACCCTGCGGTCGCTCTTTCCGGCCTCGGCTCGCCAAAGGTGGGGGCGTCGGCGGTAGGTTGAGACGTCCATCGTCCGGCCATCGGGTCCGGCAGGGGAGGAAACGATGTCTGAGCGTCCGACCACTCTCGGAGAACTGCGCGCAACTGGCTGGGTGAGTCGTTCCGTAAAAGACGAGCTCCGTCAGAACGCGATTGAACGGATCAAAGCCGGGGAACCGCTCTTCGACAGCGTTCTTGGCTACGAAGACACCGTTCTTCCGCAACTCGAGAATGCGATCCTCGCCGGACACGACGTGATCTTCCTCGGTGAACGCGGTCAGGCCAAGACCCGCATGATCCGGTCGCTCACCGATCTGCTCGACGAGTGGATGCCGATCGTGGCAGGTTCGGAAATCAACGACGACCCCTATGGCCCGGTCTCAAAGCCGGCTCGAGACCTCGTGGCCGAGATGGGCGATGCCACTCCGATCAGTTGGGTGCATCGAGATGAGCGTTACGGCGAGAAACTCGCCACCCCCGACACCTCAATCGCCGACCTCATCGGCGAGGTCGATCCCATCAAGATCGCCGAAGGTCGCCATCTCTCAAATGAAGAGACCATCCACTTCGGCCTCGTCCCCCGCACCAACCGCGGCATCTTCGCCATTAATGAACTTCCCGACCTTGCCGAACGCATCCAGGTCGGCCTGTTGAACGTTCTCGAAGAGCGCGACGTGCAGATCCGTGGCTTCAAACTTCGGCTTCCGCTCGATGTGTTGTTGTTCGCGTCGGCCAACCCCGACGACTACACAAACCGCGGTCGTCTCATCACGCCACTGAAAGACCGTTTCGGTTCGCAGATTCGCACTCATTACCCACTCACGGTCGCAACTGAAGTCACGATTGCCTTGCAAGAGGCACGGGATCTTGAGGTGCCTGGACTCGAAGTGCGTTTGCCGGCATACATGACCGAAATCGTTGCCGAGTTCTCGCAACTTGCGCGTCGAAGCCCGCATATCAATCAGCGTTCGGGTGTTTCTGTCCGTTTAACGGTTTCGAATCTTGAAACATTGCAGGCCAATGCAATGCGCCGTGCTCTGCAGCATGGTGAAACCATTGTGGTCCCAAGAGTTTCCGATCTTGATGCGCTCGCCGCGTCGACTATCGGCAAAGTCGAAATCGAAACGATCGAAGAAGGCCGTGAGGGCCTTGTCGTCGAGCAGATTCTCAAGGCCGCAGTGCTTGGGGTTTTCCGAGAGCACATTGCCATCGAGAATCTGCGCGAGGTCGTCGACTCCTTCGATGGCGATCGCCTCGTGAATGCGGGCGAAGATGTTTCGTCAGCCGACTACGTCGCATTGCTGGCCGATATCCCTGCACTTGCTCCGCATCTCACTGCCCTCACCGGCGGCGACACGACTCCAGAAGTTGTTGCCAGCGCAGTCGAATTCGTCCTCGAAGGTCTGCACCTTTCGAAGCGACTCAACAAAGACGCAGTGGGCGCACGAGCGCAATATCGCGGTCGCGGCTGACCGCTGGTTGTGATTTAGCGCTGGTCGTTGACCAGTTCGCGAACGCCGTCGAGGCCCGCAATCACAACTCGTTCCACCATCGAACCGGGAAAGATTCCGTGTTCCACAATGCCGGGCGTGTTCGCAAGAGCAATGCCGAGTGCAACCGGGTCAGCAATGGTGCCGAACTGCGCGTCCATGATGAGGTTGCCGTTATCGCTGCGTCGATCTCGTGTCGTGACCGCTGATGCGCCGAGGGCCTCGACGGCAGTCGTCACTACTCCGGGGGCAAAGTCGAGAACCTCAAGCGGTGTCCCGAATGGGCCGAGTGCAGGAACGAGTTTCGATTCATCGACGACGATGATGAATCGGGGCGACATTGACGCCACGATCTTTTCGCGAGTGTGAGCAGCGCCACCACCCTTGGTGAGGTTGAACGCAGGGTCGACCTCGTCGGCTCCATCGATTGCAATGTCGAGTGCGCCGATCTCGTCGGGTGAAATCACTTTTAACCCGAGCGATGTTGCGAGCTCATGCGTTTGTACCGAAGTCGACGTGCAAACGATGTCGAGTGCACGTTCGCCCAGTTCGATAATTGTCCAGTGCACGGTAGAACCGGTGCCAAGACCAACGCGCATGCCATCGGTGACATAACTGGCGGCGTGACGCCCGGCAGCCTCTTTGGCGATGTCTTGAGGCGAACGGTCGGCGTTGCTCTGTTCAGTGCTCACGCCGAGAGCATCGCACGTCAGCGAGGTGCGGCGCGCAGTAATTCGGCGCTGACACGCGGGTCTCGATTGCGATCAAACACGCCATCGGGCACGTCGAATCCGCATTCGGGTGTCCATCCGTCAATACCTGACTCCCAGAATGCATTAGTGACCACGATGCCGTCGTCTGCGGCGCGCTGGGTTTCGAAGATCGATCCGGCAAGAACCTCGGCGCGTCGATCGTCTTCATGAGCGGTGAGACCAGTACCGAGGACTGTGAACTTCCGGCCGGGGAAGTTGTCGGCGAGACGGCGAATGGTGACGCCGAGACCCTCGGTCCATGGTGCGCGTCCATCGGGCGCAACGGGAGCATCGATGGGGTAGGGCTTAGTGGTTCCGTCGGCGAACAGCGTTGAGCCGCCGCGGTAGGTGAATCCAACGAGGTCGTACGCGCCGGCCAGTCCGTCGATTTCTCGTTCGGCAAGGCCAGGAATAGAGATGACCCCGTCGTTGAGTTCGCGAACCCACGAACCAAATCGCAAACGATCAACGGACTCAACGCGTTTGCGCGCAGCATCGCGTTCATCGGGTGCACGTGACATCACGCCGGGTTCTACCGGACACGTATCGATGCAAACCGCAACAGGGGGAGTGCCGCTGCACAGCAGACGGTTGGCTTCAAAAGACGCGCGGTGCAAGGTCAGCAGCGCTTCGAGGAACTTTCCGGGATCGCTTTTGTAGGGCGGTCGACTGCCGATGAGGTGCCCCTCAAGGGCTCGTGTGTAGGGGTCGAGAATCGGCACCCACGCGGCAACGAGATGGCCAAAGGTTTCCGCGACGCGATCAACATGGCGAGGCCAGGTGAGGCGAAGGCCGTCACTGTCGTCGAAACCGCGCTGATCTTCGGAGAACCAACCCGGCAACGGGCCATCGTGCAGCACCGCCCAGACATCGATGCCGGCGGCTCGGGCGACGGTCAAAACGTCGGTGATGTGATCGACCGCATCGCTGTCCCAATGGCCAGGACGGGGTTCGAGCCGTGACCAATCGAGTGTCCACCGCATCGTGGGAATGCCGGCCTCGGCCAGCATCGGCAGATCAGAGCGATATTCGAAACCGAAACCGCTGCCGATCATGGAATCGGGGAGGGTGCCTTCGGCGGTGAGGGTCGACCAGTCGCTTCGATCTGATAGCCCTTCGGAGCCGGCAGCGGTTGTAGCGATGCCCCAAAGGGCTGGGTCGGTCATACCTGCAGTATTCCCGGTACGGTGCCTCCATGGGCAGAGCCAATCGGGTTCAGTACTCGCGGTGGGATGGCACACAGGTCGGATTCGATCTCGATGCCACGGACATCTTCGACGAAATCACTGACGATCTGCTGTATCACGGCGATATCAACGCCGCGCTGCGCCGGATGATGCAAGAGGGTTTCGACTCCGACAACGGCGAGCGCATGAAGGGCTTGCGAGAAATGATGGACGAGCTCCGACGCAAGCGTCGTGAAACGCTCGAAAGTCATGACCTCGGTGGCATTTACGACGAAATCGCGAAAGAACTCCGCGAAGTAGTTGACACCGAACGCGAGGCAATAGATGAACTCGCACAAGAAGCGCGCGATTCTGGCGACGCCCGGCGCCAAGAACTCACCGAACAAGTTGCTACCGAACGGCACCTGTCACTCGACCTGATGTCGCAAGACCTCGCCGGCATGGTGCGAGATCTGCAGAACCACGACTTCACATCGTCTGAAGCGCGCGAGAAGTTCGAGGAACTTGTCGAGAAACTGCGCGAGCAACTGATGCAGCAGTACGTCGACCAGATGTCGGGAGCGGTCGAGAACATGTCTCCCGAAGACATGGCCCGCATGAAAGACATGTTCGCTGAGCTCAATCACATGCTCGAACAGCGCCAGAACGGCGAAGAACCCGATTTCGACGGCTTCATGGAGAAGTTCGGCGACTTCTTCCCAGAAAACCCGCAAAACCTTGATGAATTGCTTGAGATCATGGCGGCCCGCATGGCTGCCGCTCAGGCGATGATGAACTCAATGACGCCTGAACAGCGCGCTCAGATGCAGTCGCTGTCCGATCAGTTGCTCGAAGATATGGATCTTCGTTGGCAAATGGATCAACTCGGTCAGAACCTGGCTCAAGCGTTTCCTGATCTCAACTGGAATCGCCGCTACGAATTCTCTGGTGACGAACCGCTCAGCATGGCTGATGCCAATCAGATGCTTCAGGAACTTGGCGATATCGATCAGCTCGAAAACTTGTTGAAGGGTGCGGCCAATCCTGGTGCACTTGCAGAAGTCGATCTCAATCGTGCTCGTGAACTTCTTGGCGACGACGCAGCCCGCAGCCTCGAGCAGATGGCGGAACTCTCACGCCGTCTCGAAGAATCGGGGCTCGTCGAGAACAAAGAAGGAAAGCTCGAACTCACACCTCGAGGCATTCGCCAGCTTGGTCAGAACGCGCTCGACGAGTTGTTTAACAAACTCGATATGGACAAAGCCGGTCAGCACGAAATCGCGCGCATCGGCGTTGGCCATGAACGCGATCACTCCACCAAGCCCTATGAATTCGGCGATCCGTTCAATCTCGATATTGGTCGCACCGTTCGCAATGCCATCTTCCGCAGCGGCGCCGGCACGCCCGTGCAGCTCACTCCAGAGGACTTCGAAGTTGAGCGCACCGAGCACCTAGTGCGTTCCAGCACTGTTCTTATGGTCGATCTTTCGCTGTCGATGTCGATGCGAGGCAATTTCCTGCCGGCCAAGAAGGTCACGATGGCGCTCCACGCGCTCATCTCCTCGAAATACCCCCGCGACTACCTCGGCCTTGTTGGCTTCAGTCGTACGGCAGCGGAGCTCAAAGCCGAGCAGTTGCCCGAGGTTTCATGGGACTTTGATTACGGCACCAACATGCACGAGGGCCTCATGATCGCCCGACGCTTGCTGGCGAAGCAGTCCGGTACCAAGCAGATCATCATGATCACTGACGGTGAACCCACTGCCCATGTCATGCCGAACGGCCAGATTTTCTTCGATTATCCGACCCGACCCGAAACCCGTGACGCCACGTTGCGTCAGGTGATGCTCTGTTCCAAAGAGGACATCGTCATCAACACGTTCATGCTCGACCCGAACCCATACCTCAGTGAGTTCGTCGAAAAGATGAGCCAATTGAACGGTGGAAGGGCCTTCTTTACGACTCCAGAGAACTTGGGCGACTACGTGTTGGTCGACTTTTTGAACAACAAACGAGAGATGCTCCGAGGCCGTCGAGCCGGCTGAAATCCCCATACGCCTAACGGGTTTTTGGGGATTTGGAAGGATTTTTCTGAAGTAGATTTTTGCGCGAAACTGCCTCTTTAGGCCTATTTCCGCAGGTGAGAGGCCATTTTTCGGTAGCTCTGGCACCGCATGACTACCCCGGAGGCCAGATCCCCCTTGCGTTTGTCCCACCGGCGAGGCAGAATCACGCCGGTGTAATTACACCCATGGAGCACCGGTGCTTCGGGGGAAGCTGCTCGAGTCCAGGAGGACCCAAAGCATGCCGCAATCGATCTCTTTCACAAATGCACAGAACTCGGCGCCAGCCGATCTCGACGGCGAAGACAAGTCATGGCAGGACATGGCCAACTGTCTCGGCGTCGACCCCGACCTGTTCTTCCCTGAGCGTGGTGCGTCAACCCGCGAGGCCAAAGAGGTCTGCAAGGGCTGTGTCGTTCGTGACGATTGTCTCGAATACGCCCTCGCCAATGGCGAGAAGTTCGGCATCTGGGGCGGTATGAGCGAGCGTGAGCGTCGTCGCATCCGTCGCCAGCGTGCATTGGCCCGTGCTGCAGCTGCAGCGCCGGCTCGTACAGCAACGGCCTGAGTTCCGCTTCGCCGTCGAACGTTCGGCGGAGTGTTAGCGCTCCAACCGAAACTCAATCGTTGTTTCGATTGAAAGGTTGAGTTGTTCCCATCGTTTCGGTTCCACCGTTTCGAGAACAGCTTTAGGAATCAAACCAACAAGTTCAGCGCGTTCGATCTTGGCGGATGCAGCCACGATGTCGTAGGCCTCGGCCGGGCCCACGTGGAGTGGGTCGATCAGGTTCATCGATACTTGAACCTGATCGCCGACCTGCAGACCTAACGCCCGCAGGCCCGGACCGCGGAGCGAAGCCGCGAGTTGCTTGGCCTGTTCGAGGCTGGCGTCAGAAAGCCAAAGATTCCATGCCAGTAAGGGGTTTCTGGCCCCGACGGCAACGGCTCCGGCGGTGGGGTGAGGCTCTGGCGGGCCGAAGTCGGGTCGGATTGTTGTGAATGCTCCGCGACGAACATCGGGCAGTGTGCGTTCCGGCCCGTAGAGAAAAACAGGCACGCGGAGTTCATCGGCGATCCACCACGCGCTTGCATCTCGCGATGTGAGTGCGTCCTCAAAGGTGGAACCAGTGAGCGGTACAAACGGCACGACGTCGACCACTCCAATTCTCGGATGCACACCTTCGTGTGATCGAAGATCGAGCCGCTGAACGGCGGCACGAATAACTGCAGCGGGTGCGGCTGCACCGATCACCGTGAGTACTGACCTGTTGTGGTCGGGGTCGCAATGCACATCGAGAAGGTCATTGCCCGCGGCGAGCGCGATCTCCTCGACGAGGTCGAGGTCGCGGCCCTCGCTGATGTTGATGACGCACTCAATCACGATTGATCACGAACGCGATCCTGCCCCATCCATCTCCGGGAGGTGGAGATGAACGGGGCAGGTCGTGGTTGGCAGGGTCGATGACCGGATGCGATCAGATGGTGATGAGGTGGCTGGGGGTGCGTCGGCCCTTGAGCATCCGGCGTCGCTGCCGTTCAGAGGTTCCGCCCCACACGCCGTGGTCGATGCGATTGTCGAGGGCGTAGTTCAGGCATTCGCCCACTACCGGACAGGTGGCGCATATGCGCTTTGCCACCTCAACACCGACCCCATCGCTGGGAAAGAAGGTGGAGGGGGGATGGTCTTTACAGTTGCCGTCATTCATCCAGGGGGTGGGGGTTTCCATGTCCGGGACCGTACGGATCAGGAGTGAAAGAGGGGGTAAGGCCAACCCCCGGTTTGGTTTAAGTGAATCCTTTCCCCAGTCCCGTACCCGTTGGGGAGCCGTCAGTGACTCGCCGCTAGGCTGATCAACCTTGCGGGTCGCTCTTGGCCCTCATATGACGAAAGTGCAGTGCAGCCATGTCCATGCCCGAAATCGTGTCCGACCAGCCGCCGCGTGGCCATGTCCGAGTGATCTACCTCGGCCCGGTCGCCCCGCACTGGGATGTTCAAGGCGATTCCGAGGTCCGTGGCCTTGTCGATGAATTTCGCAATCGCGTGATGGCTCGCCTTCTCCTTCTCCCGCCGCACGACCCGCAATTTCGTCGCAACAAAGAGCGTGTTGCACGTGATGCCGAGCGCGAGAACCTCGTGCTCGTCTGGGACCTCGGCCTTCCCGAAGAGTGAACACGCGGCTCGGGGTATCGCACCCCGTCGTGCACCTCACGCCTGCCGAACTTTCCGCATCGCCAGAGCGATTTCTCAATCGCGAACTTTCATGGCTCGATTTCGACGCTCGCGTTCTTGCTCTTGCGTCGAACACCGATGTTCCGCTTCTGGAACGGGCCAAGTTCGTCGCAATTTTTGCGCAGAACCTCGATGAGTTTTTTCAGGTTCGGGTTGCTGGCCTGAAAGATCAAGTTGCCGCTGGCCTTGGAAAGTTGACGGCCGATGGTCTTACGGCAGCGCAGCAATTGCGCGAGATCCACGAGCGAATTTCGCTTCTTGTCTCGCAAGCCGAAGCGGTCTTTGTCGATGAATTGGTTCCGGTCCTTGCGAGTGCTGGCATCGTGTTCTCGAGTTACGAAGATCTCGATGCTGAAGACCGCTCCTTTCTTGAAACCGTTTTTGAAGAGCGGATCTTCCCGGTTCTCACGCCATTGGCCGTCGATCCCGGGCATCCATTTCCCTATATCTCTGACTTATCACTGAACCTCGCTGTCGTCGTAAACGATCCAGTAACGGGTGAGCATCGGTTTGCGCGGGTGAAGGTGCCGAATCTGCTTCCGCGATTTGTGGTCATGCCCGACGGTGAGCGCTTTATCCCACTTGAGCAGGTCATCGCTTCGCATCTCGATGTGCTGTTCCCGGGCATGGAACCGGGAACTCATTACGCATTTCGAGTCACGCGTAATGCCGACCTCACGGTTGAAGAGGAAGAAGCCGATGATCTGCTCGAAACTATTGAATTGGAATTGCGTCGCCGTCGCTTTGGTCGCGCAGTGCGGCTTGAGATCGACGCGAATGCGTCCGAGGAAATCCTTGAACTTCTGACCGAGGAACTTGATCTCCAAGACAGCGATATTTATCGATTCAGCGGGCCTTTGGACTTGGGCGGGCTTTTTGGTCTCATGACGCTTGACCGTCCTGATCTCAAAGACGAACCGTGGGCGCCCATCACCCAACCTCGTTTGACGAGTAACGACCCCGACGAACCGGTCGACTTCTTTTCTGTCATTCGAGACCGCGATGTTCTGGTGCATCACCCATACGAGTCGTTTTCGACTTCAGTCGAAGAGTTCATCCGGCAAGCGTCGTACGACCCCGCAGTGCTCGCCATCAAACTGACTCTCTATCGCACGTCTTCCGATACGTCGATCATCGAGTCGCTGGTGCGTGCCGCCGAACGTGGCAAACAGGTGGCGGCGCTGGTCGAGCTGAAAGCTCGTTTCGATGAGAAGAAGAACATCGGTTGGGCAAAGGAACTTGAAAAAGCTGGCGTGCACGTGATTTATGGCCTTATGGGGCTGAAGATTCACACCAAGACAACGCTTGTGGTCCGTGAAGAGCACGATGGCATTCGCCGCTATTCCCATATCGGCACGGGTAACTACAACCCGAAGACTGCGCGTCTCTATGAAGACATTGGTCTCCTCACGGCTGACCCTGCGGTGGGTTCCGATCTCACACAGTTGTTCAATCTCCTGACTGGGTTTGCCCGTGATCCAGAATTCTCGAAGCTTCTTATTGCGCCGTCAACAGTCCGTCCGGGCATCGCTGAACTGATCGCGAACGAAGCTGCACTCGGCGCAAGTGGACACATCATTCTCAAGATGAACAGCCTCGTCGATGCCGCACTCATCGATTCGTTGTACGCGGCATCGCAAGCCGGAACTCGAGTCGATCTGATTGTGCGCGGCATCTGCTGTCTTCGTCCAGGGGTTCCGGGACTTTCAGAGAACATCAACGTTCGTTCCATCGTTGGTCGTTTCCTCGAACACTCTCGGACCTATTACTTCGCTCACGGCGCCGACGGTGCGCCGGTGTACTACATCGGATCTGCTGATCTCATGCCTCGAAACCTCGATCGCCGTGTCGAAGCGCTTGTTCCCGTTGAAGACCCGCAACTGCAGGAGCGTCTCCAGCAAATCCTCGATGTGAATCTTGAAGACGATCAATTGGCGTGGTCTCTAGGTCCAGACACGATGTGGAATCGAGTCGTCGCATCCGATGGAAATTCCGGCAGTTTCGATACCCACCGTCGCTTCCAAGCACTAGCGCTTGAACGCCGCAACTGAACTGTGGCCGGTTCGCGAGAGACCTACGAAAACAAAGAACTGGCAGTGGAGAGCACTGAGTTTGAGGTACGTGCTGCCGGAGGCGTGATCTCTCGCGATGCCGGAACTGATCTCGAACTCGTGATTGTCCACCGTCCTCGTTACGACGATTGGACCTTTCCTAAGGGCAAAGCCGAATCGGGTGAAACCGATGAGCAAACAGCGCACCGCGAAGTACTTGAGGAAACAGGCTTCGATTGTGAACTCGGCGAGGAACTGCCGTCAGTGACCTATCGCGACCACAAGAACCGATCGAAGATCGTTCGCTATTGGGAGATGACAATCTGTTCGGGCGTCTTCGAAGCGAACGACGAGGTCGACATTCTTGAATGGGTGAGTGCCGCGCAAGCGGGGGAGCGCCTCACCTATGACCACGATGTCGATGTGCTGTCGGCATTTCTCACCGTGGTATCGGAACGCTGAGCGTCTCTATTCATTTGGTGAGGCGGTATCGAATTAGGCAGTGAGTTCGGCAATCAGTTCGCGAACTCGTCGCTCGATTTCGTCACGGATTGGTCGGACAGCTTCTACGCCTTGTCCGGCAGGGTCTTCAAGGACCCAATCGAGATAACGCACGCCAGGGAAGAACGGGCAGTTGTCGCCGCAGCCCATGGTGATCACGACATCGCAACGTTCAACAATTGCAGCATCGAGAATTTTGGGGTGCGCTCCGCGCTCAACCAGATCGATACCAACCTCGTTCATGGCTTCGATGACTGCTGGGTTGAGCGTGTTGGCCGGCGCACTGCCTGCAGAGAGAACTTCGATGCGGTCTCCGGCGAGGTGGTCGAGAAATCCGGCCGCCATTTGTGATCGCCCTGCGTTGTGAACACAAACGAACAAGACGGTGGGGTTGGTTGTTGTCATTTGTCTTCCTCGTGCTTCATCAGTAGTTCATCGGCGAACTCGTCAACATCGGGGAACACGATGCGGATGGCGACAAGGGCAAGGGCCATTCCGATGAACTGGGCGACAATGAATCCGGGGGCAGATTTCGGAGCGATACCTGCAAAGGAATCGGAAAGTGAGCGGCCAAGGGTGATGGCGGGGTTGGCGAAGCTCGTTGATGACGTAAAGAAATACGCCGCAGCGATGTAGCCAGCGACAACGAACGGAGCCAGTGAGGACTTGCCTGATCGGACGACGCCAAAGATCACTAGGAGCAGTCCGAGCGTGGCAACAACTTCACCGAGCCAGATGCCACCGCCGGAACGAGTTTTGGTGGAGATATCGATTGCCGAGAGTCCGAACATGAGGTTGGCCACCATGACGCCAACAAACATTCCGAGCAACTGTGAGGCGATGTATGGCAACACATCTCGATTAGGTATGCCGCCGAAAACTCGGTCGGCAATTGTCACGACTGGATTGAAATGCGCACCCGAAACGGGGCCGAAAGCGCTGATCAGTGCCACCAATCCGCCAGCGGTTGCCGCTGTGTTGCACAACAGTTGAAGAGCAACATTGTCGGTGAGATTGGTGGCCATGATGCCGGAACCAATCACCGTGGCAATGAGGAAGGCGGAGCCGAGAAATTCGGCAGCGCACTTGCGCATCAGCGGAGTCATTAGCAACAACCAGTCTTGGGAGTGAGAGTCACCGACTCACTAGGAGTCGTCGCGCAGCAGACTTCGCCGCCGTCGATGGGGGCGGAACCAAAGACTTCAGAATCGGAGAGGACGGTGTAGACCTCCCAGCGAGCATCGTCGGGATCGCGGACCCAGACCTTGTCTTGGACGGCGTAGCAACAGGTGGTTTGTTCTTCGATGTCCGTTGCGAAGCCGATGCTGTCAAAACGTTGTGTTGCGTCGACGACTTCCTCGGTAGAGGAAACCTCGATGCCGAGGTGGTTGAGTCGTTCAGCGGCTGCATTCTCGATGAGGACCAGCTTGAGAGGAGGATCAGAGATGGCGAAGTTTGCATAACCTTCACGCACCTTTGCGGGCTCGGTGTTGAACATCTTTGAATAGAAGGCGATTGCCTCGTCGATGTTGGAAACATTGAGAGCAAGTTGGACTCGGGACATGAGACTCCTCAGTTCAGGCATTCAACGTATCGATGGCTGTCGATACAATCTATCGTTAGAATATCGATAGTTGTCAATATCTACATTGAAAATATCTACATCGAGGCGGCGAGCGATGACACCGAAGAACCTGAAAGCCAAAGCTGTTTCCAAAGTCTGCTGCGGGACAGCACGCGATATTCCTCTCAGCGAGCGCGATGCGGATGAATTGGCCTCTGTCTTCACCGCTCTGTCAGACCCCGTGCGATTGCGGTTGCTCTCCATTATTAGTTCGGCGCCAGAAGGTGAAGTGTGTGCATGCGACCTGGTGGCACCGATTGGTAAGTCGCAACCCACCGTGAGCCATCACCTTAAAATTCTGTTCGAGGCGGGCCTCGTGGATCGAGAGAAGCGAGGGGTCTGGGTTTGGTACTGGGCACTGCCAGAGCGGATGAGCGCAGTCGCATCTCGGTTGCGCTGAACGCCTGCGCGAGGAATTCCTTTCCCGTTCACCTTGCGTACACCTAACGCATCAGAAACGGCCACATTGGCTCCGTACCGTTCTAATAGGCGGTTCAAACGGGCCTGTCGTCACTATCTGTTACAGGGAGTATTACCTTGCGTTCATCTAAGCGGAGTCTTGCATGGCTCCTGGCCATCCTTGTCACCGTCGGTCTTGTTGCCGGCGCTTGTGGCAAAAGCTCATCGAACTCATCGTCAGACACAACGAGTGCCTCGTCGAAGTTTGATTACAAGTCCATCACTGGAACCCTCAACGGCTCGGGTGCAACATTCCCGAAGGCGTTCTATGAAGAAACGATTGCTGGATTTAAGAAGGTCGCATCTGGTGCGACCGTGAATTACAACGCAGTTGGTTCGGGTCAGGGCAAGAAGGATCTTGCTGCCGGCACCTCCGACTGGGCTGGTTCGGATTCACTCGTGAGCGATGCTGACAAGGCCACGTTCAAAGGCCCATTCCTTTACTTCCCCACAGTTGCTGCCCCCATCACGGTTTCCTACAACCTCTCTGGCGTGAAGAGCATCAACCTTTCTGCGACCACGTTGGCGAAGATCTTCATGGGCAAGGTCACAACATGGAACGATCCGGCAATCGCCGCTGACAATTCCGGTGTGACTCTTCCG
>JAPLAE010000007.1 GCA_026393455.1 Actinomycetota bacterium | reverse complement strand
AACTGGGCGACGCGATTAAGGCCACCGATTTCGACAACCTCGATCTTGTTCCTGCGGACTTCTCCTATCGACACCTCGATCTGTGGCTCGACGATGCCAAGAAGCCACTGGCTCGAATCCGTCGTGCACTTCGTCAGGTGGATCATGAGTACGACTACATCTTTCTTGATTGCCCGCCGAGCATCTCACTCACGTCAGAAAGCGTGTTCCGGGCCGCCGACGCGTTGCTCGTTCCCACGATTCCGACCACGCTTTCGCTGCGCACCTACGAACAACTCGATCGCTTCGTCGAAGAGAATCCCGACATGGTTCGTGAACTCAAAATCCTCGGGTTCTTCTCGATGGTCGATCGGCACAAGCGGTTGCACCGGCGATTCATGACTGAACTGCGCACCGCACATCCAGAAATGCTCGAGGGGACCATCCCGAACTCGACCGACATCGAGCGTATGGGTGTTCATCGCGAGCCAATTGGATCGTACGGAAAGGGCAGTCGTGCTGCTCGTTCGTACGAGTCACTTTGGTCTGAAATTCAGACTCGTCTCTGAGCGCGTCTCGTCCGACCAAGAT
Organism: Actinomycetota bacterium; assembly: GCA_026393455.1. Classification (GTDB taxonomy): domain Bacteria; phylum Actinomycetota; class Acidimicrobiia; order Acidimicrobiales; family Acidimicrobilacustridaceae; genus Acidimicrobilacustris. The sequence continues at coordinate 37,782 of JAPLAE010000007.1, read as the reverse complement.
GGCTGACGGAAGGTTTGCTCCGAGTCCAACGGCGACATTGCACCTCGGCAATCTTCGAACAGCGTTTGTTGCGTGGCTAGCGGCTCGATCCACTGGCTCGCGGTTTCTCTACCGAAGTGAAGACATGGATCAGGTGGCGTGTCGGCCGGAACATGAAGTTTCAGCACTGCGCGATTTAGGCGCGCTTGGGCTTGATCACGATGGTGATGTTGTTCGCCAGTCAGAACGAGCCGAGTTCTATCGGGACGCAATCGATCGGCTGATCGCCAATGATCTGACCTATCCCTGTTACTGCACCCGACGTGAAGTGCTGGCCGAAGCATCGGAATCGATTACCGCTCCGCAGGGCGCGCGTCCAGCGGGCTCGTACGCGGGAACCTGCCGCGCGCTTGATCGAGCCGGTCGACAAGAACGCGAAGCGGCGGGACGCACGCCTTCGCTTCGACTCAGATCTGAAGGTGCAGTGGTGTCATTTACTGATCGCCTGGCTGGTAGTTACGAGGGGGAGATCGATGACTTCATCATCCGGCGTGCTGATGGAACTCCCGCGTACAACCTTGCCGTGGTGATTGACGATGCTGAACAAGGAATTGGCGAGGTCGTGCGCGGCGATGATCTTCTAGAAACTACGCCCCGACAGATTCACCTCGCTCGACTTCTGGACGTGTCGAGTCCTGACTACCTCCATATCCCCTTGGTGTTTGGGTCCGATGGTGAACGGTTGGCGAAGCGCCATGGGGCCGTGAGCCTGGACGACCAACGAGCCATGGGGCGAACCCCTGTGGAGGTTCGTTCGGTGTTTGCTCATTCGCTGGGGCTGTGTGAAGAAAACGAACAGCCGTCTCTCGACGAACTGATTGAACGGTTTGATGTGGCCCGACTTCCGCGTGGGGTGTGGGTTCTCCCCGTCGACATGGCCGGTAGCGTCGAGTTGTGACTGTTCTTGTTGATGCTGCGATTTGGCCGTTTGAGGGCCGAAAGTGGGCGCATCTCGTGAGCGACACAAGCTTCGAGGAACTCCACGTATTTGCTGAACGACTTGGAATTCCACGACGGGCGTTTCAGGGCGATCACTACGACGTTCCCACTGAGTATCGGGAGCGAGCGATCGATCTAGGCGCGCAACCAGTCGCGTCACGCGAACTTGTGCGTCGATTGCGTGCGGCAGGGTTGCGCCGAGCACGTTCGGCCACCGAACTTCACACTTCTGCCTAGCATCGGGTGATGGCCACCTACACCCTCTTCCATAACCCGAAGTGTTCGACCTCTCGAAAAGTCGACGAAGCTCTTGTTGCTGCAGGGGTTGATGTTGAAACAGTGCTCTACTTGAAGACGCCTCCGACAAAAGCTGATCTCGAGCGCATCATTGGAAAACTCGATGATCCGGTGGGCGACCTTGTGCGCAAAGACAATCGGTTCAAAGAACTTGGACTGAATGCTGATGACTACACGTCGAAGAGTGCAGTGGTGAGCTTGTTGTTCGATCACCCTGAACTTCTGCAACGACCGATCATCGAAACGTCAACGCGAGCAGCGATCGGCCGTCCGCCAGAGGATGTTCTGGCGTCATTCCTGAGCTGATAGCTCTCAGCTGGCGGCGATGTCGTCGGCGATTGCCTTTGCCTCTGTCGGGGTGATGCCGGCGCGACCGACGAGATAACAGGTCAACGGAGCGGCCAGTCGTTCAGAGGTGTGGGCGGCCACGCTGGCCAGGTCGAGTAGCGCGTCTATGTCGGCCTGAGCAATTGGCTCGAGACCGAGTCGGGCGGCGAAGGTCGAAATCCATTCCTGTGCATCCATGTGTCGCAGCGTAGATCGGGACGACTCCTAGGCTCTGAGCTATGGCTGACGAGGATGCGCTTCGAGTAACCGCATCAGTTGTGATCCCGGCCAATGAACTGTCGTGGTCGTTTGGGCCAAGCGGTGGACCGGGTGGACAGCATGCGAATCGTGCGCACACTCGCGCGGAGGTTCGCTTCGATGCCCAGAGCTCTCCTTCGTTGTCGCAGTATCAGCGCCAGCGAATTATCGATCGTTTGGGCGCGGTGGTGACCGTGTCGGCCGATGATGAGCGCTCGCAGTTGCGAAATCGCCGGCTTGCTCTCGATCGACTTCGTCAAAAGTTGGCCGGAGCGCTTCGAGTGGAAACTCCTCGTCGCCCAACACGACCGGGCCGAGGCGCGGTTGAGCGAAGGCTTGAGGCCAAGCGGCAACAGGCGGCGAGGAAGAAAAACCGTCGGGGCGGCTTCGACGAGTAATGCTTCGTGAAACTTGGCGTGATCAGGTCGACGGCCAATGTCTTGACTCGTTAGCCTCGCCGGATGCGCTTCGGATTTAAGACCTCACCACAACACACGACGTGGCAAGCGATGCTCGACGTGTGGCAAGCAGCCGACGACATCGAGCTCTTTGAGTCGGGGTGGAACTTCGATCACTTCTATCCGATTCATTCAGACAACTCTCATGGCCCGTGCCTCGAAGGTTGGTCGACGCTTACTGCTCTTGCGCAGGCCACCAAGCGCATTCGCGTTGGCGTATTGGTAACTGGCCTTCCGTACCGACATCCGGCAGTGATGGCCAATATCGCTGCAACTGTCGATGTCATTTCGAATGGTCGTCTTGAACTTGGTCTTGGTGCCGGTTGGAACGATGAAGAAGCCGATGCCTACGGAATCAGTCTTGGTTCAACTCTCACCGAGCGTTTTGACATGTTCGATGAAGCGCTTGAAGTGATCGTGTCGTTGTTGACGAATGAAGTATCGAACTTCAGCGGCCAGCACTTCACGCTTACCAACGCCTATTGCGAGCCGAAGCCAATTCAACGGCCCCATCCGCCAATTTGCATTGGTGGTGCGGGGCCGAAACGAACAATTCCTGCTGTTGCTCGATGGGCACAACACTGGAACTTCCCTGGTGGTCCGGTTGATTCATGGAAAGCATCACGAGATCTGTTGTGGGCCGAATGTGAACGTATCGGTCGCGATCCGTCCGAGATCATGACCTCGACGCATTTGTTGGCCGACGCCAACGATCCCGGCGTTGCCGTCGCTCAAGCCGAGGCCTATGCCGAAGCGGGGCTCGATATGGGCATTCTCTATCTGCCGCCTCCGCATACTCCTGCGACGCTCGAAGCTCACGCTGTCGCGCTTCAGTCACTCGCTGACTGAACACTTCTCACTTCACCCCCCCCACAAGGATTCACAATGGAAATCGGAATTTTCAGCCAGCCCGAAACTGTCGACAAAGCCGTCGAACACGCGCGGCTCTTCGCCGAAGCGGGATTCGGTTCGTATTGGATGCCGCAGATCTTCGGTCTCGACACACTCACCGCGCTCACGGTTGTCGCTCGTGAGGTCCCGAAGATTCGCCTCGGCACTGCAGTAGTTCCGACCTATCCGCGCCATCCAGCAATGCTTGCTGCACAGGCACGAACCGTGCAGCAAGTTGCCAATGGTCGATTCACACTTGGCATCGGGCTCTCACACCAAATGGTGATTGAAGGCATGTTCGGCATGACCTTCGACAAGCCGGTGCGTCACCTGCGTGAATACCTAAGCATTTTGATGCCGCTGCTTAACGGCGAAGCTGCCGATTTCGCTGGCGAAACGCTGCATGCACACTTGGCGCTCGAGATTCCGGATTCCACGCCTGTCGAGACACTGGTTGCTGCGCTGGGCACACAGATGCTGAACGTCACTGCGCGTATGGCACAAGGAACCGCCACCTGGATGACGGGTCCGATCACGATCGGTTCGCATATTGCTCCAACAATCAACAAGGCCGCTGCCGAGGCAGGCCGACCCGCACCCCGCATCGTTTGCGCGTTGCCAGTGTGTGTCACCGACGATGAAGCCGGTGCACGCGCCAAAGCGGCCGAGCAATTCCTTGTCTACGGCTTTCTTCCTTCGTATCGAGCGATGCTCGATCGTGAAGGCGTGGAAGGTCCGGCTGACGTTGCCCTTGTTGGTGACGCGGCAACTGTTCGTGCGGGCATCGAAAAGGTCTTCGAAGCGGGAGCAACCGAGTTCGTTGCTGTTCCCTACGACAACCGCGATGCAACGCTCGAGATGCTCGCCGGTTTGTTGTAAACAGCGAAGAATCAGACTGGCGCTTCGGCGTGTCGGAACTCGATCGGCTCAACGAAATTGGCAGCGAGATCAATGAGTAGTTCGTCGCGAAGTGATCGGCGTTCTGGGTCGTCCCAAAGGTTGATCTGTTGCAACGGATCAAGCACGAGGTCGTACAGTTCGCCCTCGGTTCCGTCGTGCACCGTGCCCGGTTGATAGGTGGTGCACACGAAGTCGTCGCGCATGATCGTGCGCAGATGAATTTCGGTGCCATCGGGCTGGCGACTGTCCCACTCGGTGGTGACACGTTCGAAACCACGAGCCGCGGCATCGGCGTCGTCGATTGGAAGTGGGCGACCTTCCATCCACTCAGGTGGCTGCACGCCAGCGATGGAACAGAAGGTGGGGGCGAGATCGAGAAGGCCTACTGGCTTCGAGACGCGCGCAGTGGCGTCGGCGCCGCCGCCGGCCGATGGAGCCGGTCGCCAGATAAGGGGAATCCGCATAAGTGAATCAACGTGATACGGGCCTTTAAATAAGAACCCGAAATCGCCTTGGAATTCGCCGTGATCGGTGGTGAACACGATGTCGAGATCGTCGCTCCAACCCTTGGCTTCGATCGCAGCGAGAACACGACCGATTGCTTCGTCAATGAGCTCATTCTCGATATGGGCCATCGCGTTGACTTCGCGAATTTGATCGGCAGTGAGTGTGGCGGGAACCCACTTGCCGGGAGCTTCGTAATTGCTCACAAGTTTTCCGTCGTACCAAAGACGCCAATGGCGCGGTTTCGCGTCGATGATCGCTTCGCGTTGGGCCTGGTTCTGCGGATAGCCAACGGGGAGGTCAAGTTCGCGCCAGTCGACGCGATGTAGTTCAGATTCGGGCGGATCCCATGGGTGATGTGGATCGGGGAAACTCATCCAGCAGAACCAGTCATCGTCGCTGTGCAAGCCGTCGAGCCAAGAGATCGTTCGATCGGCAACCCAGTCGGTGTGGTACCAGTCGCGCGGTACGGCATTGTGTTTGATCTGAGGGGCGCCAGAGTCGCCACCGGGGACATTGCTCACTTCGAGATCGCCATCGAGCACCTGGAAGAACATGCCGATTGCTTCGGGATGGTTTTGGCGGATCCAGCGTGAGTAGTGCGTGAAACCGGCAGCACCATGAGTGGCGAGTTCCATGTGATCGAAACCGCGATGGCCTTCGGTTGCGCCGGCAAAACCCTGTTGGTTTTCTTCGAAGCGAAGGAAGGGATCGAGTAATGGTTCGAAATGGCTCTTACCGATGAGGGCAGTGCGATAGCCAGCGTCTCGCAATACCGCAGCAACGCTGGGCGAATCAACGGGAAGCGGAACGCCGTTCATCCAGACGCCGTGCGTTCCGATGTTCTGGCCAGTGACCATCGTGGACCGTGATGGCATACATACGACGTTTTGTGGTTGCGCGCGGTCGTAAGAAATTCCGTCGGCCGCAAATGAATCAATGTTCGGTGTGCGGGCGACTCGACCACCATTGGCGCCGATTGCGTCGTAACGCATTTGGTCGGTGGTGATGAAGAGAATTTTGCGACCCATCAGCGTTGTTCCTCGGTGTGGTCATTCAACATGCGGGCGAGATTGCCGATGCCTTCGGAGATGACGCCATCGAGCACGAAGGCCATTGGGTCGGGAGAGATTTCGGTGGAGTACATGAGCAGACATCCAGGCTCACCGTCTTCGATCACGTCCATCGTCCCGAGGTGATACTTGATGGGCAGCGGGCCAGTGATGCGGTATTGGAAGCGGCGCATACGGTGGTCGAGGGTGACGATTTCTTCGTGAACCGGAAGGCCGGCCTTCAACATGAGCGTTCGGTTGTTGCCTTCGACGGTCGCCTCGGTGACACCGGGAAACCATTCAACGATGCGAGTGGGATCACCCACGATTTTCCATACGTCTTCGGCGGTTCGGTGCACTCTCGCATGTGATCTGATGGTGGCCATCGAAACTCCGGGGCAGGGAAGTATTCACGATACCGTCAACTACAGTGACAATTCATGTCTTGGTCTGATCGCCTAAGAGCGCAGGCGCGTTCGGTTACAACAACGGTGATCAACGCGTCGTGGGAGCGGATTCGTCTCGCTGGCGCGATAAACGCCGAGCATCCATTGGCTCGTCGCTATGGGTCAATGGGGCGCGGGAGCTACGTGGCGTTTCCTCAGGGCGATTGCTACAACGCCCATGCCATTCACCTTGGCGAGGACTGCTTCATTGGTGCCGGCACGACGCTCGCAGTGGGAATGCCCACCGAGACCTATCCGGCTGATACGTCGCCTGTAATTGAGATTGGCGATCGCACGACTGTTGGTAAGGACTGCTGGTTCGTGGCGCGCCACTCGATTGTGCTCGAAGCCGACGTCACTATCGCTCCGAACGTGTACTTCACCGATCACAACCACACCTATGCCGATCCGTGGCTTCCCGTCGGCAAACAGGTGTTGCAGGGATTTCCAGTGCGCGTTGGTGCAGGCACATGGATCGGCACCAACGTCGTTGTCTTGCCGGGCACGTCAATCGGTCGTAATTGCGCGATCGCTGCCGGTGCTGTTGTACGCGGAGAGATTCCCGATCACAGCGTGGTCGTAGGCGTTCCTGGTCGCGTTGTTCGTCGTTGGATCGACGGCGAAGGCTGGGTGCCGCCGCTTACCAACGAAGTTGTGGTTGTCGAAGGTTGGCCTGTGGGAGTTCGACCAACCGACGAGTAACTCAGCGGGAACGTCCGGACTTGGACTTCGTTTTGAATGCGCCAGCAAGTTCTTCTTGCGTGAATGCGCTGCCATTGGGCAGACCAACGGCGAATCGGTAGAGCGCCGTGCGGTAAATGGCACCGAGGGCCGACATCAGGCAGCCAATAACGACAATCCAGATGAGTAGCAACGGGATTCCCGCAAGGGGGAGAGCCAAACTCAGGGCGCCGAAGATGAGGATTCCGGGAAGCATGAGTAGGAAGCCGATAAGGCCGATGCCGGCTTGAGCGAACAAGTTCTCGCCCCACGTGGTCTTCACGAGGCTTGCTGACTTCTTGATGGCGACGATTGGTCCGACGCCTTCAACGATGATGATCGGCAAGACGAGCCACGTGATGACATTCCATGCCGCTCCGATGAGCCCGACAACGATGTCGCCGAGAAAACCGGCTTTGTCGCGAGCGCCCTGCAGGATTACACCAACGGTTGAATTGATTGCCGACCATCCAAGAATTGATGGTGTTCGACTCGTTGCTTTCGAAAATGCCTGGCCCATGGTGAAGCTGCCGCCATCGAGCCGTTCGTTTGCAGCAGCGATAAGAGTTGCGGCAAACATCTGGCTAACTAACCCGATGATGAAAAGACCGACAATGCCGACGGCCCACGATGCCGGAGTCATCGCGAAATCGTCTTGACCAGGTGCGGGGTTGGCGATGAAGTCGGCAGTGAGAATGACTCCGCCACCAACTGCCACAGCAATGACACCACACGTGACTGCAGAAACGATTGGAATTGCAGCCAGTTTCTTTTCGCTTTTGAGAACTCCGAAACTTGCTCCAGCGAGTGCTTTGCTATTCGCGAATTTTCCCATTCGCTAAGCCTAGGACAGGTTCTGGTTGAGGGCCCGCGATTAGGGCGCCGGAAGTGGGTCGATATCGACGATTTCGCCGTGAGCGCCGTCGGGAAGCAGAAGTGCTGCGGTTGCAGCACAAAGCGCATCGAGTCTGTCGGCAGTCTTTGCATAGACCTCGAGGCCTTCACCGACGGGATCAGCAATGTCATCGGTAGAAATTCCGGCTGGACGGTCTTTGGGCCGAAGCGCAGCAACGGTGGCGCACCAGTCACGAACTGATTGATCGGGCTTGCGGGGGCCAACTTTGTTCCCCAGTCGGACGATTTCACCCATGACGAAGGTCCGCTCTATCGCGGAGCGGTCGTGGATGATGACGCCGTGAACATGATCGCGAGTCATGCCGATGATGAGGTCGGCCTCGGCGATGTCTTCGCCTTTGATGCGGCGACTTTCATGTTCAGAGAGATCAAGGCCCCGAGCTGCGAGAGTCTCGACGGCATGGTTGGTGGCAGGACCGCCCCAGCCGAGCGTGCCGGCGGAATGCACGCGCGCGTCCATGCCGCGAAGTGAAAGGTGATGGGCAAGTAAACCCATCGCCATTGGCGAGCGGCAGGTATTTCCCGAGCAGATGATCAAGATTTCGATTCTGTGATCCTAGGAGCCAGTGGACCTATGCAAATTCGTCGAAGCAGCAACGCCAAGTAGAGCGAAGCGCACCACTGGCACCGGTAAGGGTGTTGATCATTTCAGTCGCGGCGTCGCCATGATCAACAAGAACGACCGGATTGTCGTTGTCGCTGTCGATAACCCGAAGCGTGAAGCCTTCGGCAATCGGATCGGTGACGTGTTTGATTCCATCTCGAAGCTCGGTGGCGGACTCTTCGCTCGTGAGTTGAAAGAGGTCGAGAAGTGGCGTCGGGGAAGGTGGCCACCAATGGGCGGGGAGCGACGCGACAATCACACAGTTGCGCCGTTCAACTCGGATATTGCCTCGAAGGAAATCGGGTAATCCGGATGATGAACGTGTGTGCTCGAGGTAGGCATCGCTCGAAAGCGCTTCAAGCGAGTCGAGGTCGTACATCGTGAGGTACTGCGGAGGATCGTCCACATGTCGACCATCTACCCATTCGAACCGTCGTGCGCGTTGATATCCGGGCAACGCAAGTTGCTCGCGGTGATGGTCATCGCACCAAGCAGAGAATTGATCGTGGAGTTCCTGGGGCAACCACGTTGCGAGATAGAGAACCGCTCCCGGGCTTGTCGAAGAGGGATTCGCCATAGTCAGCCTTCAAACGCCGGAAGAGTAGTGAGGCCGGCTTCGGTTTCCATGTCGGCGATGAACTTCCGTTCTTGTTCTCTTCGCTCTTCGGGTGTTCCCGTGAGGCGCTTGTGTGAGATCACTCGGGTCATTGTGGCCGTGGCCATGAGGGCAAGAACAAAGGTCGTGATGTAGATCGCCCGAAAGCCTCCGACAACTGACGCCGCGAGAGCGATGCTGATGCCCATCGTGGATCCCAGCAGCGCGATCATCCGCAGCGTGGCCATTCCAACTCCGAAGTATTCGGGACTGAGCGCGGCGCCTCCGGCCGATGCAACCGCCGGACGAACAAAGCCGTTGGCTATTCCTTGAACAATGAGAGCGATGGTGACGAGTCCCATGAGTTCGGTGTTGTAGCCGGCGAGGAAGAGCAGCATTGAAAGTGCCATCGCGCTCGTGCCGATCAAGCCGCCACGGCGTTCGCCGTATCTTGCGGCAACTCGTCCGCCGATGATCGCGCCGAAGCACATTCCGAGGGGCAACGGAAGCATGAGGAATGCGGTTTCGGCGATTGTTTTTCCGAAACGTTGTTGTAGCAACAGGGGCGCGCTGAAAAAGACTGCATTGCTTGATGCTTGCGAAAGAAATTCAGAGACGGCAGGCATTGAGTAGGCGCGATTAGCGAGAAGGCCCGTGGGCAGAAGTGGGAACTTGGCGCGCTTTTCGATTCGGATGAAGAGGAGGGCGAGCATTGGTGCGGCAACGAGAAGACAAAGTTCCACCGGTTGCGTCCAGCCCCATGAACCGCCTCGGTCGAGGTAAAGCAAGACCGAAGACCGAACCCGTCGCGAGCATGAGGGTGATTCCGCCGGCGATGTCGAAGCCGATGTTTGATCGGCGCTTTGTCTCGTCGAGCCAACGCAAGCAGAGCGGAAGAAACAACAGTGCCAGGGCTCCCTGAACAATGAAGACGCCACGCCAGCTGAGGAGTTCGACCATCGGTCCGCCAAATGCCAAACCAAGTGCGGGTGCGGCGGCGGAAACGAATGCCCACATGCCGAGTGCGCGTGGTCGCGCATCGAGCGGAAACGTTTCCATGATGAGAGCGACAGCGGTGGGGGCAGTGGCGAAGCCAGCAGTCTGACTAATTGTGCGAAAAGTAATAAGTGAAGCGGCGTTCCATGACAGTGACGTCAGGATCGCTGCTGTTCCACAAACGGTGAGGCCAATGAGAAAAACACGTCGTTGACCTTTGAGGTCGCCAAGTCGACCGAAGGTGGGGAGCATGACTGCGCCGATGAGCATAGGAAGCGAAAGCACCCATGAAAGCGTTGAGCGCGATGCGTGGAGGTTGTCGCCGATTTCAGGAAGGGCGGCAACGAGAATGACCGCGGGCCAGCCCGAGACGAATACGCCGAGCATCGTCGCGACGAGTACCCGCCGCTGCTTCCCCCTGTCCACCTGCCGAGACTACCGGTGGTCTGCTGTAGCGAATGTCTGTTGTCTTGATCGTTGGCGTGGGGCGGTAGCGTCTCAGCGTCAGAAGGAGGGTCATGGTGTCATCAGCTTCAACACTTGTCATCGGATCCGGTCTTGGGATCGGATCCTCGATCGCACAGCGTCTTCGGGCTCGCGGTGACTCCATGATCGAGCTGCCTCCCAAGATCGATCTCACCAATGCCGAATTGGTTAGTGAGTCCCTCCGCTCTCTTATTGGCTCGGGAACCGTTGACCGCGTTGTGCTCGCCGCAATCGACCCCTCAGCATTTCGTTCTGCACCAATCGCCTCGCTCACCGAGGACGAATGGGATCAAGCGGCGGAATATTCGATGCGCGCGGCCTTTGTGGCGCTGCAGCAGGTCCATGCTGTGCTTGCCGATGGTGGACGCGTGATTCTCATTCTCCCAACGGTCGTCGCTACGGGCGTCGCTGGTCTTGTTCCGTTATGCACCGCAGTCGAAACAATTCGCGTGATGGCAAAAGCAGTTGCTCGGCGCTGGGGTGCCCGCTCCATCACCGTGAATACGATCGAAGTTGAGTTGGCAGCGTTCATGTTGGGTGACAACGACGCAGGCGATACCGAAATCCCGGTTGTTCCAGTACTCGGTCAGCCGGCCCTGCCTCCAGCATCTGCAGTTGACGATGTGATCGGACTCATTGACATGTTGGCAACACCCGCGGCCGGAGCAATTACTGGCGCACTGTTGGTAGCCGATCGCGGAACGGTGATGCAGCCATGAGCGGTCTGTCTGGATTGATGGAAGGCCGAGTTGTCCTTGTGACCGGCGCTGCTGCTGGCGTCGGCCGCGGAGTTGCTGCTGCGTTTGGATCTGCTGGCGCAATCGTCGGCATTGGCGTGCGTCGCCCGGAAGCAGCCGAGGAAACCTCCGCTGCGGTTGCTGCTGCTGGAGGGACTCCAGTGATTCTCAAATGCGATGTCACTGATGCTGTGCAAAGCGCTGCAGCAATCGAACAATTAGTTCGCGACTTCGGCCGTCTCGATGCGGTAGTTCACAACGCCGTAAGCGGTCGTTCAAGCGAAGCAACCGATTTCGAAAATACGACGCTTGATGAATGGGAAGACCACGCATCGGTCACGGTGCGAGCGACCTGGCGCCTTGCGGTGCAGGCGTATCCGCATCTTCAAAAGACTCAGGGTGCGTACTTGCTCATGAGTTCACCGGCAGGAATCGAAGGATCTGAAAGAGCGCCGTTCTACAGCGCCGTGAAAGCTGCGCAACGAGGTTTTGTTCGTGCACTTGCACGCGAATGGGGGCCCGATCACATTCGTGTCAATAGCGTCGCGCCCTTGGCGATATCGCCAGCGCTGGAAAATATGAAGATTCTCGAACCCGAGCGCGTCAAGCGCATCGAAGGCTTGGTTCCGCTTGGCCGGCTTGGTGATCCGGAAACCGATATCGGTCCACCGTCGGTGTTTTTGTGCAGCGACGAAGCTCGGTACGTGACCGGTCAAACGCTCGTGGTGAGCGGTGGTCGATTTACCAGTCTTTGAGGCGGGCGCGCAGTTCTTCGTTGTGCACAAACACGGGAAGTTCTTCGCTGTCGTTATAGGTGGGACGCACTGAGGTCCCACCGTCGACGCACAACACCTGACCGGTGACATAGGCCGACATATCAGACATCATGAACAACACGCCTTTAGCGATGTCGTCACTGGTACCACGACGACGCATCGGAATGACCTCGAGGTCATTGCGGTCGGTGTCGCCAGCCTTGCGGGTTGATGCGCTCTTCGGCGTAGCGATCGAGCCAGGAGCAACGGCGTTGATACGAATGTTTCGGCTTCCCCATTCGATGGCGAGTGAACGCGTAAGCGACAACACTGCAGCTTTGGAAGCGGCGTAGGCCGAGCCATAGGGCATTCCGTTGAGAGCTGATGTCGTTGCGATGTTGCAAAGCGTGCCGCCGTTGCCCTGTTCAACGAGGCGACGACCAACAGCGCGAACAGTGTTGACCGTGGAACCGAAGTTGAGCGCCATGACATCGTCGAACGCGGGATCGTCGCTGGCAAAGGGCGACCATTGCGGTGGCCACATGCCGCCGGCGACCTGCACCGAACCGCGTAGCGGCGCGAGTTCGCAGGCCTTGTCGACAACTTCGGCGACAGCGGCTTTGTCACGACCGTCGGCAATGAGTCCGATGTGAGTTGTTCCGTCGGCTTCGAGAGCGTCGGTGCAGACCTTTAACTTTTCGTCGTCGATGTCGACGGCAACCACTGACGCGCCGGCATGACCGAGGAAACGACTTATGGATGTGCCGATGCCGCCACCACCTGCACCCATTACGACAATAGAAAGGCCTTCAAGGCCCCAGGGGCTGGTGAGTTCAGACATCTTCACTGCCCCAGTGATCGGGGCGGGTTGCGTCGGGTCGGTGCCATCCGCCACCAGCCCATGTTCCTCCGTCGACATGAATGGAGGTGCCAGTGATGAATCGCGAAAGATCGGAAGCGAGGAAGAGTGCGGCGGCCGCTGTGTCTTCGGTGGTTCCGAGATAGCCGAGCGGCGGAAGGAACGCAGGAAGGAACTCTGGGTCGCTTTCGATGAGCGTCGCCTGCAGGCCCTTGTCGCCTTCGGAAGGTTGCGCGTCGGGGGAAATTGAGTTGACGCGAATGCGACGCGCTCCGAATTCAAGAGCGAGCGATTTCGAAAGACTCTCGAGCGCGGTTTTCATTGCAGCGTAAATGCCGAAGCCAGGACCAGCCTGATGGGCTTCGATCGATGTGATGTTGATGATCGAGCCGCCATTGGTCATGAGCGGAGCGACACGCCGGATGAAGTGCGTTGCTTGTGTGAAGTTCTCGGCGATAAGTGACGCTTCGCCCTTCGGGCTCACATCGAGGAACGGAGAAATGAATGTGCCACCGGCGTTGTTGACGAGCACATCGACGTGACCGTGAGCGGCTGCGATCTTGTCTACAAATACGTCAACCGCTTCGGCGTCGCGCACGTCGAGCTCTGCGGTAATTACGGGTCGGCCGAGAGCTTCGATCTGCGCAGCAGTATCGGCAAGAAGATCGGCTTGTCGGTCACAGATCGCCAGCGTTGCGCCGCATCGGGCGAAAAGGAGAGCGGTATCTCGTCCGATGCCTTCGGCTGCCCCGGTCACGATGGCGACGCGGTCAGTAAGGAGGATGGAACGTTCGTCAAAAAGATGAGCCATGGCTCACTCTCGCACATCTAGTGATTGCGCGAGACGGACCCGATCGGACGGCGCCAGCGGGTCATCGATGCCCACACAACCCAGGCCATGGCCCCGACGGGGATTTCGAGCAGATAGACAAACCCGCGGAAAAGGAAAATTGCTGCGGTCGACGCGTTTTCGGGTCCACCGAAACTAATGAGGGCCGAGGCGGCGCCGACTTCGACGAAACCGACGCCACTCGGTGTAATTGGGATGGTTTCGAGAAGACGTGCAAAGGCGAATGCGGCAAATGCTTCGGTGAGCGTGATGCCCTCGATGCCGATTGCTCGGATACACGCGAAGAGGAGGAGGAATTGGATGAGGTTGAACAGAAAGATCCAAAGCGTGATGAAGAGCCACCGCTCTCGCACAAGACCAATACTTTGATGGCGAAAATCAAGAACTATTTTGACAATGTCGGGAGTTTGCTTACGCCGCGTGAGTCGGCAGAACCAGCCGACGGTTGCTTGGCCCAACTGACCAATTTTTTTGGCAATACCTTCACTACGCATGATGAGGCCGAGCACAACGGCCGCAACGACCAAGGCAACAAGGCCGAGAAGCGTGGGGACGAAGAGTTTTCCGGGCGCATTCCCCGAGACGATGAGAAGAATGAGGGCAAGCACCGGCATGGCGAGTTTGGCGAAAACGTTCCAAATGCCAGATACAAGAATCGACAACGTGACTGATGGTGCGGTGAAACCCCACGACATGTCGATGGCGTAGGTCGCACCCACTCCGATTGCGCCACCGAATGGCATGACGTTCGAAACAGCGCTGCCGGCAAAGTTCACTGTGAGCGCTTGCGTGTGTTTGAGGCCCGGAAGAGTGTTTGTTAGTACGCCCGTGTAGGCGAGCATTCCGAGAAACCAGAATGCGATGAGTGCAGTGATCTCCCATGTAGACAACTTGGCCATCTGATCCCAGATTTCGGCGTAGTCAGATCCAGTTATTTTTGGAATGACAAACGCGAAAATAATGACGATGACAGAAAGGGAACTACCAATTTCGACGAAACGGCGGACATTTGATTTCTTGTGAAGCTCGTGACTCACAACAGCGAATGCGTCGGTGGATTCCTCTGCGCTCAATCCTTGAAGGACTGTGGGAAGGTCTTCTTCGGGGGATTCGGTCATTGACCGACAGAATCGAAGAGGGTGGCGAATGAATCGGGAATCGCAGCAGTCGAACCGCCGGTGAGGACGAACCATTCGGTGCTGAATGCGATGGCAAAAATCTCGTCTGGCAGACCAAGGAAGATCGAAAGCGTTCGAACGGTGTCCGGTGCACCGGTCGCTTGGGTGGCGTGCGCGTTCATTGATGCTTTGCGTTTCTCGAGAACAGAACTCACATCGACGGTATGTGTGATCTCCGCATTTGGCGTGTACCAGGTTGAAAGATCAGAGGGAACGAAACCATCGGGGACTTCAAATCCCATTCCCTTTGCGAGTTCGATTCCGCCCGAAAGGAATTCCCGGTCGATTGTTGTTTGCAACAGAGGTACGCCAATTTTCTGGCTAGCAGCCCAAGCAACACGATGAACCTTTTGATGATCAGGATGGCCGTAACCGCCATTGCGGTCGTCGGCGAGAAGTAGCGACGCGTTTTCTTCTTGAAGGATGGCCACAAGTGCATCGGCCGCATCGTTCACGTCGGCTGCGCAGAAGGTGCCAGCTGGCCATGCGCCGTTGGCGGCGGGCGAATGCCCAGAGTCGAGATAGTCGAGGAACACGACCCGAGCGACACCGATTGCGGCGGCCGAGGCCTCGGCTTCTGACGAGCGACGTTGCGCAAGGCCCTCATTTGTTCTGAGGACCCCATCGCCGACATCGCCGGCGTCACCTCGGGTTGCGAGCACCAAGATGACTCGGTGTCCCGCTTGGGCGGCCCGGGCCAGGGTGCCTGCATCGAGGAGCGCTTCGTCATCAGGGTGAGCGTGAAAAGCAACCAAGGTCCCGTGTGGCATTTGCGCATTCTTACAGGGCGGCGGCGAGGACTACCGTGAACCGGTGTTCGTCCACTGTCCCGAGGAGTCGTGTGACTGACGCCGATGACACCTTTGGTTCCAGCGCTAGACGTCTCAAGATCGCTCTGATCTCTGATTGCTACGTTCCGCGTCTTGGTGGAATCGAAATGCAGGTCCACGATCTGGCTCGTCACCTGCAAATGGCAGGCCACGAAGTTGTTGTCGTCACGACGACTGCTGGACCCGACGTGGTCGATGGTGTCAGCGTTCATCGCATTGACGTGCCGTTGCTTCCCTTCGACATCCCGTTTACACGTCGGGCATTCCGCAGCGTTGCCGATGCACTCGTAGCGGAACGAGTCGATGTCGCTCATTTTCATGGTGGCGTTGTGAGTCCGCTTGCCTATAAGGGAGCGCGAGATGCGCAACGCGCAGGCATTCCCGCTGTCATCACACTGCATTGCATCTGGAGTTATGCCACTCCGTTCTTCTGGGCGGTCGACAAGTTGACGAAATGGGGACAGTGGCCCGTCGTTCTGTCAGCTGTCAGCGAGGTTGCGGTTGCACCAGTGCGGCGAATTGCTGCCGACGGCGCAACGGTTGTCGTGCTTCCAAACGGCATCGAGAACGACACGTGGAGGATTGCACCAGCCGAACGCGATCCATCGGTGGTGACATTGGTTTCGGTGATGCGTCTGGCGCCTCGTAAGCGCCCGATGCATTTGATGCGAATGATTAAAGACGTACGTGATCGCACACCTCGTTCTATCGATGTTCGTCTGATCGTTATTGGTGATGGCCCTGAACTAGGACAGATGGAGAAATACGTCCGAGAGAACGGCCTGACAAACACGGTGTCGTTAGTTGGGCGTCGGACTCGTGAGGAAATCCGCGAGATTTATTCGCGTGCCGATGTGTTTGTGGCCCCGGCAAACCTCGAATCGTTTGGTATCGCTGCGCTCGAGGCGCGTTGTGCTGGTTTGCCGGTAGTAGCGAAAGCACAGACCGGAATTCGTGAATTCGTTGCTCACGAAAAAGAGGGGCTACTGGCGGCGAATGACGCCGAAATGGCGCGCGAACTCACGCGCATTGTGAACGATCGAATCTTGCGTGAACAGATTGCGCAACACAATCGCACGACGCCGTCACCGGTGGATTGGTCTGACGTGGTTGAGCGCAATGTCGAGGCCTATCGATTGGCGATGAGCCTGCGTTCTTGAATCGAGTTGCTTAGGTCGGCGCGACGTCGTTGGAAAGCACAGGTTCGCTCGGGTTGGAAGCACCAGCGACGGGTGTGCCCCGACCGGCTCGGGTGACCTTGCGGGCAATCAGATACGCAACGGTGAAGACGAAGAACCCAGCCACGGCATCGAGCACGTAGTGGTTGCCGGTGATGACAACGACGTAGACGGTCATGATCGGGTAGAGGACAACGAGCATCTTCGCCCATCGGGATTTCACTCGGGGGAGTAGTGCAACGAGCCCCCAGAACGCCCAACCACAGTGCAACGAGGGCATTGCCGCGAATTGATTTGAAATGGTCTTCATCGTCTCATCGTTGAATGACCAGAACGTGGGGTACTTCACAAGGGTGTCGACAAATCCAAACCAATGACCAACATTCGCTCCTTGTAAGAGCACTGTGTCATCGAGCAGGCGTGGTGGCATGAGCGGGAACAACGCAAAGCCAATGAGTCCGCACAATGTTCCAATGGCGAGTGTGTTCCTGAACAACGAATAGTCATCGGGGAACTTGGAATAGAGGAAGATGAGCGTGAACAGCGTTGCGGCGATGTACACCGAACCGTAGAAGTAATTGGCGAAAACGATTAGTGGCGTGTAGTCGAGGGCGAAGTTCTGCATGGCTTGCTCGTGCCAAATACCAAAGTTGCGCTGCCAATCGATAATGAGGAGTGCATTTTCGTACGCTTTGTCCGGTTTTCCAGCCGAAAGATTACGGACTGATTCGTAAATGACATCGACGACGATGACAATCAGAATCTCGCGCCACCAATAGAGCTTCTTCCCGTCGGAAAGGGTGCGCCCGGAAAAAATGTTGCGGCGTGTTGTGGCGTCAGCGGGAACTGTCGATGTGAGGTTTGAATCGGTCATGCCGCCACCAGGCGCTGGACCGATCCACTGGCGGTAACGAGATATAACTCGCCTTGGTTATCTTCAGCAAAGGCCACAAGTGACTTTGTACCGGCTTGCGGTCCGATGGCTTTGTCATCCAGTACGACACCTTTGCGTTGGAGAAGACCTTTGACGGTGCCGCTGCAAAAGTCCCCGTAGATATAGACACTTTGCAGTTCGGTGACCGACCCTCGGTAGACGAACCCGCCGATGATTGGGCAGTCTCTGCTGGTGGTCGGGCTCACTGCGATGGGGGCCACGAGCGAGGATGGAGTACCGGAAGAACTCGGGCCAGCCTCTTTTCCTTCTTTGAACGGCCATCCGAGGTTGTCGCCGGCTCCACCGCCTTTTGCGGCAGGGAGGTAGTCAATCTCTCCAAATTGGGAATGGCCGGCATCGGCGACCCACATGTTTCCATTGGCACGATCAAAACTAAATCGAAGAGGGTTCTGCGCGCCGATGGTCCAAATCTGAGGTGAACCCCCGCTTTTGGCAAACGGATTGCTAGGCGGAATGGCATAGGGATCGGTTGACGACGCTTTTTCGCCGCTGGGGTCGATGCGCAGAATTTTCCCGAGCAGCGACTCTGGATTTTGAGCGGTCTTGTCTGCGCTCCCATTCGGGGAATCGCCGACACCGATATAGAGGTAGCCATCGCGGCCAAGAGTGAGTTGTCCGGAGTAGTTGGTGGTGCCTTCACGCGGAATGGTGAGTAAGACGCGCTTCGAGGCTGGATCAACAATGGGGTCCGGGAGGACAGGGATGGTTTGCGTGGTCGTTGTTGCAGGAATCGTTGTTGTTGTTGCTCTCGTTGTGGAGGTTGTGGACGATGTGGGCGGAGCACCGGGATCAGTGGGAGTGGGGGAAGGAGAGGGCGTGGTCGTGGGAGGAACAGTGACCGGTGGTGGAACAGGATCGGTCACTATCCACGACGCGACAATGAACTCGCCTTTTTTATTTACATACGAAAGGAAAAGAGTCCGGGCATCTGTCGAGAACGTGATTCCAAGCAAGCCGCGTTCACCTTCGGTCGAAATATCGCCGGAAAGGTCGAAGATGGGGTTGGGGTAGGACCTAAAGCCATTGCGTTGGGTTTGTCCCAGTTCGAGGCTCCACGCGGTTTCAATTTCGATGACGCGAACTGCGCCAGTCCGGAGTGTCACCCACAGCTGATTCCGCATTGGTCGCGAAACGATGTTCGACGCTTTGTCGAATCCTTTGGCGACCTCGATAGTCCGGAATGTTTTGGTGATCGAAGTAGGACCGGCCCCTGCGTCGACAGCGGTTGTCGCTGCACCAGCGCCATTGGGGTCATTGGAAGAACTTTTTGTCGGGGACGAGCAAGAGACGACGGCGATTCCAACGACGACAGTGAGAACGCCGGCGAGGGCACGGAACAGCGTCCCTGAACTTCTGCGGCGTTCGTTGGTAAGAGCCATGGCGTTCCGAGGCTACCGATGTTTGGCCCGCCGATGGGCGCACGCGGAGTCCTATTCGACACCTTTTCGACACTTGGCGTTCACCTTGTTGGGATTGATTCACCATGAGTTGGTGCGGGGTTGGTTGTGCTTCTCCTGTGAGTCCCGTTCACTATGAGCACTTGTGGAAATTGGCGTTCTTGCGCCGTTTCCCTCCCCCTCCAACGGAGTTGATGACCGACGTGCCCGGCACACTTGTAGAGGATCGACCGGTCGCGGGCGACCCCGTTGGCCCGCGGGAGCGAACCCGAAGAGTCATTACTGAAGTGCCGAGTCGAGCTGACCGTCGCTTCAATCAGGTGACGATGGGCGCTGGCATCTCGGTGCTGGTTCTTCTCACGCTTGTTGGCACCTTTCTGCTGATCCAGAGCAGTGATGCGCTAGGCGAAACCGGGGTCTGGACATTCCTCACTCGTACAGAATGGCGCACCGATGTTTCGCCAGCACGAATCGGCGTTCTCGGGCTTCTCGCCGGAACCATATTGGTTGCTCTTGTAGCGATTGCGATTGCGATTCCTCTCAGTGTTTTCAGCGCACTCGCGATCACTGAGTATTCAACCGCGAAGCGACGTAAGTGGTTGATCGGTGTTGTTGATCTCCTAGCGGCGGTACCGAGTTTGCTCTTTGGACTCTGGGGCTTCCTCTATCTGTCAGGCAAAATTGTGCCGATTTCGCTCTGGCTCACACAGAACCTGGGCTGGATTCCGCTCTTCAAAACCTCGGAAGACGCGAGTCTGACGGGATCCATCTTTATCGCCGGCATTGTTGTGGCATTGATGGTGCTTCCGATCATCACCTCAGTTGTGCGCGAAGTGTTCTCGCAGACCCCTCCTGGTGAGAAAGAAGCTGCGCTTGCGCTCGGCGGAACGCGGTGGGGGATGATCAAGACTGTTGTTCTGCCATTCGGAAAAGGCGGAATTATCGGCGGGTCAATGCTCGGTCTTGGTCGTGCGCTCGGTGAAACCATCGCTGTTGCGCTCTTGCTTCCGCAGGTCCCGCAGAAGATCGGCGACAGCATTCACATTCTTCAAAACGGTGGCGCGACGGTCTCTGGTTTCATTGCCAACCGTGCTGGCGCCGATGCGTTCACAACATCAGGGCTTCTTGCCGCCGGTCTCGTTCTGTTCATCATCACTCTTGGAACGAACATGATTGCTTCGGTCGTGGTCTCAAAGAGTCGTTCGGGCGCTGGGGTTGACATATGACCTCAACAATCGAAACGAATGCAGCGGCGACACCATCGACAATACGAACGCCCCCGTCGAAGAAACGCAAGCGCATTGCTCGACGGCCGCGTGAGTTCACGACATTTGATGTCTGGATTCTTGTCGGATCGATCATCAGCGCAATTTGTCTGAACTGGTTGATCTTCTATCGCTTGACTGCAGGCGCGAGCGCATTCGGATTCTTCCTCGGCTCGTATGTCACCTTCCTCGTGATCTTTGCTGCGGTGACGGCAGACCGAGTTGGACGGCTCGTAGCCACGGATCGGTTAATGACCGTTGTTGTCGTTTCAGCGGCAACGGTCGTGTTCATTCCCTTGGTGCTGCTGATCGGCTACATCCTGGTTGAGGGCCTGAAGGCCCTCCGACCCGGGTTCTTCTTTAACGACCAGCAGGGTGTCACGCCGATCATGCCGGCGACATCAGGTGGTGGCTATCACGCAATTATCGGAACGATTGAACAGGTAGGCCTCGCACTGCTCTGGTCGTTGCCACTCGCGTTGGCTGCAGCGGTTTTCCTTAACGAAAGTCGCAGTAAATGGCGGCGACCCGTTCGTATTTTTGTTGATGCGATGAGTGGTCTTCCATCGATTGTCGCGGGTCTGTTCATCTTTGCAACGTTGATTCTTCCGTTTGCGAAGTCGGGTAATCCGCTTTTCGGGTACAACGGATTTATGGCCAGTCTTGCGTTGGCTATCACGATGCTTCCGACGATTACTCGAACCGTCGAAGTTGTTCTCCGATTGGTTCCTGATGGCCTGCGCGAGGCAAGTCTCGCGTTGGGTGCATCACGCGCCCGAACTGTTTGGTCGGTGGTCTTCCCGACCTCACGAACGGGCATGACAACGGCTGTCGTTCTCGGTATTGCTCGAGCGGTGGGTGAAACTGCACCGTTGCTTTTCACCTCGTTTGGCTACGACCTTATGAACAGCAACCCATTTGCTGGTTCGCAAGAAAGCCTCCCGCTCTTTGTTTACCGAAATATTCGTAAGCCGGACATCTCTGCAGTCCAGCGCGGTTTTGCTGGCGCGCTCGTGTTGATGCTCATCGTCCTCGGGCTATTCGCAGTCGCCCGATTCATTGGGCGTGACCGTTCAAAGCGTCGCGCAAAGGCGAGCCGGCAGTCAGCGCCAAATTCTCAAACTGCAAAGACTCAACTAGCTAAAGGTGTAGCGAAATGACCGATGTCGATGTTGCTGTCGAGAGCGATCTCGAAGAAAACTTGACCGAGGCTGATCTTGAGAAAGCCGAAAAGGTTTTCGCCAAAAAGGTGGAGATCATTGGCGGTCCACCCCCTGGTCCAGCGACGCTCGAGGCCAAAGACGCGTGCGCATGGTTCGGCGATCGCCTCGTGCTCGAAGGTGTTGACCTCGTAATGCCAAAGGGTCAGGTCACCGCTCTCATCGGGCCTTCCGGTTGCGGTAAGTCGACGTTCCTTCGTCTCCTCAATCGCATGCATGAACTCATTCCCGGAGCAGCTCTCGATGGCGAGATTCTTCTTGATGGGGACGACATCTACGCCACCGGAACACGGGCTCAGCAGGTTCGTATGCGAATCGGCATGGTCTTCCAGAAGCCAAACCCGTTTCCGGCGATGACCATCCGCGAGAACGTATTGGCTGCGCTCAAACTTGCTCGTCTCAAGTGCAGCGATAAAGACACGCTTGTTGAGCAATCGCTCATTCGTGCCGGGCTCTGGAAAGAGGTTCGTGATCGTCTCGACAGTCCGGGTGGAGCGCTGTCGGGTGGTCAGCAACAGCGTCTGTGTATTGCTCGTTCGCTGGCAGTGCACCCAAATGTCCTGTTGATGGACGAACCCTGCTCCGCACTTGATCCCACCTCAACGCGTCGCGTTGAAGAAACGATCGATGAATTGCGCGGCGAAGTAACGGTCGTGATCGTGACGCACAACATGCAACAAGCTCAGCGTGTCTCGGATCTTTGCGCCTTCTTTTTGGCAGCAGAGAATCAACCTGGCGTCGTTGTGGAACAAGGTCCAACAGATGTCATGTTCTCGACACCGACCGATTCCCGAACGCTTGACTACGTGCAAGGACGGTTTGGTTGATGGTTACCTTTCGACCTCGCCGCATAGGCGCACGAAGTTTTCGGTTCGCAGCAGCGGTTGTGTGCATGACTATTGGTCTCGTTGCGTTTGCCGATGTCGGTTCCGCAGCTCCATCACGTGTCAATGGTCAAGGTTCCTCATACGTCGCCCTTGCCATGCAGCAGTGGGTGGCTGATGCGCAGACCTCGGGCTTACAGGTCAACTATCTCCCGACGGGTTCCCCCCAGGGTCTCACTGCGTTTGGTCAATCTCTGGCTGACTTCGGCGGGACAGAAGCAGAGTTCTCCGCGCTTGCATCGCCAGGAGTCGGAGATGGTCGCGGGTATCAGTACGTACCCAGCGTTGCCGGCGCCGTATCGGTGATGTACAACGTTTCCGATTCTGCCGGGCGCAAGATTGATTACTTACATTTGTCGCGCCGCACGATTGCCCGGATTTTTACTGGTGATATCAGCCGGTGGAATGATCCTGCGATTGCTGCGGATAATCGTGGTCTCGTACTTCCCGATCAGCCGATAACAGTGGTTTACCGCGGCGGCCAGTCAGGTACAACAGGGTTGTTCTACGACTTTGTTGCCAACGTCGCACCGGACATTTTTGGACCATGGGCGTCTCGCAATCGCTTCCCAACAAGTGTGCGAATAATCCAACTCGACAGTTCGCCGAGTTTTGTTCCTAAATCGCAAGCGTTCCAGGGTTCCGACCAGATCGCGCAGTTCATCGCCAGCGGTCAAGGCCAGTGGAGCATCGGCTATGACGAATTTGGCT
This sequence comes from Actinomycetota bacterium, assembly GCA_026393455.1. Classification (GTDB taxonomy): domain Bacteria; phylum Actinomycetota; class Acidimicrobiia; order Acidimicrobiales; family Acidimicrobilacustridaceae; genus Acidimicrobilacustris. Next base: position 14,536 of record JAPLAE010000007.1, on the reverse strand, counting down.
ACTCGAAGACGTACAACGCGCCGTCGGCGTGGGTGGAAAACGCGGCAGGGGAGTGGGTACTTCCCTACGCGGAAAACATTTCTGCCGCTCTCGAAAGCGCAACGCTGCGATCTGATTTAAGCCAGGAACTTTCAGGCGTCTATAACTCGGGTAACCCGAAGGCCTATCCGATTTCGGCCTATAGCTACATCGTTACGCAGTGCACGAACTCCGCCGACCGGCCGACATGTAAGGGGCCCTATTCGAATCCGGGTGTCACCGAAACGTTGGCAACCTGGTTGCGTTACATCGCGTGCGATGGCCAAGTGAATATGGCTCGCATTGGGTACTCGCCATTGCCGCCAAACCTCTCTCAAGAAGTTGCTAACTCGATTGCTCGCCTCACAGGGCAACCTGCCGAGCAACTCAGTGCTGGCAATTGTTCGAACCCGCGTTTTTCTGGTTCTGTCGGTGACGGAGGCGGAAGTCCGCCTGACCCTTTGGCCGGCGTCTCTCAAATTGGTAGTGGTGGTGTTGCGTCGACTGCCGGCGCGGCAGCGTCTGGTGCTGCTGCTGCGGGAACGTCGGGGGCTACGAAGTCGGCCGGCGGCGGGAGCACGGACTGGCGAAAGGCAACACCAGTTGCCTACACGGGGCCAAGTATTCCGACGTCGAACATTGTGGCGTTATTGCTGTTGCTTTTGGTCATGTTTTTGCCGATCGGGTTTGGAATTTTCCGATCGCGCCGCAAATCCGAGGTCTGAGACGTCTCAGACAGCGGCGAATTGTTTCTCAAGGTTGACCCGAACTTCACCCGGAGTTTGTGCTCAGCAAGGGAACCGTTCACTTCGCCATGTCAACAATGACTGCGTGGGCTGAGAGCCCAACGCGGTGGACGCTTCGAAGGCGTCTCCGTTCCCAGGAAAGGACCCGAAAGCTGTGAAGAGTCCCTTGTTCAAACGAGTTGTTCTCGTCGGTGCGGCGTTCGCAACCGTCGCGGCGAGCTTTGTTGCTTCTGCTTCGGCAGCTAACGCAGCAACCGTTATCGCTGCTGGTGGTTCCGACACCACCCTCGATGTCATGAATGCAATCCTCGCCCAAGCCAATGCACCGGCAGGCGACACGTGGGTGAACCTCAACCCATTCGCCACTGCAAACGTCTCTGTTCCTGGTGACGCGAATTGTCCGACCATGAACTGGCAGCCCGCTGGAACCACGGCGACGCTTCCAAACCGCCTGATGCCCGTTGGTTCAGGCGCTGGTCGTTCGATGCTTCAGGCCGTGAACACCGACAACACCACCTATACCGGTGTTGGAGTCAAGGGATGTCTTGACATCGCACGTTCGTCATCATTCAGCACATCCTCGCCCAACGCAGGCACAGGCGAGTACTACGCGTTTGCTCTCGATGCGGTGTCATGGGCAACGGGAAGCCTTTCCGCTCCCGCCGCCATGTCAAAGGCTGATCTGATCAAGGTGTACAACTGCACCTACACCGACTGGTCACAGCTTCCTGGTGGTTCCGCAGGACCAATCCAGCGCTACCTCCCCCAGACCAGCTCAGGCACCTACGGATTCTTCCTTTCCGATCTGCTTGGTTCTTCATCGTTCATCTTCCCGACCCAGGCTGGATGCCCGGCTGTGAAGTACGTGAATGCAACCGGCGGTGCGTTGGAAGAAAACAATGCCAGCGTTATTGCTCCTGCTGATTGGCAGTCCGCGATCTTCCCGTATTCGGCTGGACAGTGGGTTTACCAGGCCAACAATGCGTCGAACCCCACACTCGACAAGCGCGTGCTTCCGAGTGGTGGAGCCCCGGCTCGACTTGGCGGCATCCTCACCAATGTCGACTCGAATGGTCTCACTACCACCCAGTCGATGAATGCCAATGCAGCGGCCTACAACGTGACTGACCGCAAGTGGCAGCTGAATGACGCTGGTCTCCAGGTTGTTCAGCCCGGCGCATCGGGCGGTTATCCCATCACTGAATCAAGTTCGACCAAGGTGAACACGGTTCCTGCCTTTATTGGTGTCCGCTTCGTCTACAACGTGCTTGACACCCGCTCACCGAGCCTCGCCGCAGCCACTCTGGCTGTCGGTTTCGACAACACGAGCGGTGGCGTGAAGAGCGCCCTCTGCAGCGGCGGTCGTGCTGCAGTGATCGCCAGTTACGGCTTTGCTCCGCTTCCCACCACCGGCGTGACCGGCACGGTGACAGCGTCAGCGAACTACAACCAGGCTGGCTCAACCTGTCGGAAGATCACGATCTGATCGATTCTCATTGGAGCTGGTGCCGCGGCACCAGCTCCAATGATCGATCTCGCTCGATCGTCTGCTCATGAGAAACCGTCGTCGTTCCACCATCGGAGCTGTTGTTGCCGTCGTGGTTGTTGTGGTGGCACTTGCCATCATCTCGACCCGCAGTGCGTCAACTTCGCAGGCCGCGTCCCGCGACGCAGGTAAGGCGACGGAAGTGACACCCGCAGATTCCTCGGGTGCTACTACAACGAGTTCTGTTGCCTCAGTTTCGACTGCGACACCGGAACCCTCTGGTCCATACACGACTCCGCTGATGCCGATGTCAGTTTCGGTTTCGAAAACCTCGGGGTTGCATTCCGGTGATGTCATGTCAGTAACGGCAACTCCGTCGAACGGTTCCCAAGCATTCGGTGTGGAAGCTCGGTTATGTCGAGGCGATGCGAGCATCGAATTCGACGGACAGATGCTGCCAACTCGAGCAGGGCTTTGTATCCCGAAGCCCTTCTCTGATGGCACCGATTCCTTCATTGAAGTTCTGAATAAGCCGCCGTATGGACCGATTGCTGTGACGTTCCGAGTGGGAACGGGATCACAGACCTTCGGACTCCAGGACGGCACGCAATCGACCATCACCTGCGACGCGACACACCCGTGCCAACTCGTTCTCAAGATGCAGTACCCGAATGGTTTCGGATTCCAGGGCGTTCCACTCGCCTTCGGATGACCAACCGCAACCAGACCCCTCGCAAAGAGTTCACCTGACGTTGTTCGGCGGTTTCCCCTCGCTCAACGCCTCGCTCACTTCCGTAGTCCATCCTTCATTCGCCCGCAGTTGACTCCACCGCAGTCAGACACGAAGAGGTCAGAAACTGATGATAAAGACCCGCACGTTTCGCACCCTGGGCATTCTTATTGCTCTCGCTGTGTACTTGCTCTCCATTGCAACAATTAGCCCAGCAGGAGCCGAGACGGCATCTGTTCCTGTGACGGTGACTGCAGCTCCGACAACGGGACTTACTGGAACGATTAACTACACCGCTGACTTCTCACCGACCGTGTCGGGCAAGTGCACACCGACGGCTCTTGGTTCCGCCGGCGCCGACGCGTTCAAGACGGTTCAAGCCGTATCTCCTTACTCAACCGCAACGCTGACCTTCAAGGTCGGCAAGGGTTCAAGTGGGAGTTTTAATCTTCAGTCGGGCGGAACTTCAACGGTTCAGTGCGATGAAACCCATGCTTGCAAGTTGACGTTGTTGCTTCAGGTAGCTGGTGGCACAGTGTTCCAGTCGTTCCCTCTTGGATGGGACGGAATGGGTGCTCGCTTTAATCCTGTTACCCCGATTCGTATCCTCGATACTCGCACGACCAATAACCCGAGCGGTGTGGCTGGCCGAGTTGCTGATGGCGGCACGATCGATTTGCAGGTCGCCGGAGCAAATGGGATTCCGGTCGACGCAACTGCAGTCGTCATGAACGTCACTGCTGTCCTTCCGACTGGTGCCGGGTTCGTCACGGTTTGGCCTCGGGGAGTGACCAAGCCACTGGCTTCGAACCTGAACTTCGTTCCTGGCGATGTTGTTCCCAATCTCGTCACCGTCGGCATTGGTTCTAACGGTCAGGTAAGCCTTTTCCACAAAGGTGGAGTCAATGATCTTCTTGCCGACGTCGTCGGTTACTACTCCCCAGTGAGCGGTGACTACTTCACGCCAGTCACACCAGTTCGTGCGCTTGATACGCGAGCCGGGACCGGTGTGACCGCAGGTCGCGTTGCCCAAGGTGGCGAGGTAGCACTGCAGGTCACCAACGCCAATAGCGTTCCGGCAAATGCCACAGGCGTTGTCCTCAATGTCACTGCCGTGACCCCTGAAGCAGCTGGATTCGTCACCGTTTATCCCAACGGCGTGAACCGACCACTTGCTTCGAATCTGAACTTTGTAGCCGGCGATGTTGTCCCAAACCTCGTGATTGTGGGAATCGGTTCGGGCGGCAAGGTCAATTTGTTCAACGCAATTGGCACTATTGATCTTGTAGCTGACGTTGTTGGTTATTACTCGCCCGACAACACAGCGAAGCAGTTCTACCCAGTCACACCCGTGCGCGCGCTTGATACCCGCGATGGAACTGGCGGTACCTCGACACCAGTTGCTCAGGGCACATCGATCGACCTCACCATTCGCGGAACAAACAGCATCCCAGCTGGCGCCTCGGCGATCATCATGAACACAACCGCCGTGCTTCCAACGGCAGACAGCTTCCTCACTGTTTGGCCGAACGGTGTGACTCGCCCTCTCGCTTCAACCCTGAATTACGCCGCTGGTGACGTTGTGCCGAATTTGGTGCAGGTCGGTATCGGCAGCAATGGAAAGGTCAGCCTGTTTAACGCTTCTGGATCTGTTGATCTTGTGGCCGACCTCACGGGGTATTTCGCTTGACGGACATTCCCTGTTCCGCAGGTGGAAACTCCCGGCGATTCGTCGCCGGGAGTTTCGCATTCCTGAGTTCGCTCGCCCTCGCAGCACTATTGGTCGTCATCGGGCTGCCATTCGAATCTGCTCGAGCTGGTGCGGTGAATGGTCCGACCCCGTGGACAGTCACGGTGTCACCAACAACGGAACTGAGTGACGGTGCCCGAATTCGCGTGACGTTGCAGACTGACAGCGCACATCCGATTTCGATCGCGAAGGCACAGGTGTGTCGTGCTGGAGTGAATTATGGAACGAGCACGTCATTTGTTCCCAATGATGATTTCGCCATCGGCGGACCAAATTGTCCTTCGATCCCGATCTCTACATCAGCAGATCTTTCCGTTACCGATGGAAATACCTACACCAACGCGACGCGTCCGATTGGCGAGAGCTTCACGATGCTGGTTGGCGTAGGAACGGTTGGCTGGAACGACACGGCAGGCGGCCCACAACTCTTAACTTGTGATGCGCAGAATCCTTGTGACCTTGTGGTTCAAGTCCGCGGTATTGGTACTGACGGTTTGCTGCGTTGGACGCCCTACGTCCAGAAACTTGAGTATCGGATCGATGACCCGATTGCAGGCTGCGGTGGAGCGGCACCAGGGATTATTTCGAGTGCCAGTTCCGATCGAATCAGCAGGTTTTGGGTCGATCTGACGCTTGCGCAGTGCCATAACGGCACCCAGACAGGTGCTGTAAGTAGTTCAAGCTTCACCGGTGAAGGCAGTGCAGTCGACATGTTTTCCAGTGGTGACGTCGACATGGCCTACAGCGCGGTTGGTTACGACGAAACCGTAGGACTGGGTCGAGGAAATCAAGCCGAGCCGCTGACGCCTCGCGCATCGGTAAACATTCCGGTGGCATTGAACGCCACCGTTCTGGCCGTTGGCAATGGGCTTCCGGATAGCAACGGGTACAAGGTTCCCTACAGCAACGTGAAGCTCACGCTTGATGAGGTGACCGCGCTCATTACCGGTGGGCCAGATCAAATTGGCACCTTCTTGCCGGCGATTTACGCACGAAACCCGCAACTTCAGTCAACCGGGATGTTCAGTTCAAGTTCTTCAATTCGCGTCGGAGCCGTTCCCGACGCCGAAAGCACGACTTGGTTTATGACAGGGATTCTTGACACCCTCCGGTCGAGCAAGTGGAAAGTTCCGGACAACAATTCATTCGGGCAAGATGCGGGCAAAGACCGCGGGACCTATTCGTCGTTCGCCCTTGCTGATCCCTCGTTCCAGGGTGTTCTTAACCTCTTTTCGGGCACATCGATTCTCGATAAAGCAATCAAACTTCAAGGCACCAATGAGTACGGCGGCATCTGGGCGGTCACTGATCTGGCCACTGCCCGTTTCTTGGGCATGACCGTTGTTCAGATTCAGAATGCATCGGGTGCTTTTGTTGAACCAACGCAGGCCTCAATGTCAGCGGCACTTACGTCGATGACAGCAACGGCAGACGGTCGTTTGCTCCCGAACTATTCCGCAGCGGCAGCCAGTGGTGGGGTCGAACCGTACCCATTGACATTTGTTGAATATGCGCTTGCGCCTCTGAAGCCATTGGTCGATGCACGCTGCAATGCACGCCCTGCAGCGCAACAAAATCTCACCAACTGGCTGACCTATGTCGTCCATGGTGGCCAGCAAGTTCTCCCTGATGGTTTAGAGCCAATCACTCCTTCGATGGTGAGCGCAGCAACTACGGCGATTGCACGACTTGGTTCGACTGCGAACACCTGTGTTCCCGTTCCGGTTGTTCCGAATACTGGCGGTTCGGGGTCGGCTTCTAGCGGGACTGCCGTCAGTCCGCCGGCAGCGATCAGTAGTCGTGGTGGGGTGAGCGCCACGAGAGTTGCTCCCGTTGGTTCCTCGGTTGCCGTTGACGCCCAGTTGGCTTCGGCCCAAGCCGAGATGCCTGAGTTTGTTCGTCGTTCGGCGGGTGGAAATGCCCTCGCCCTCGTTGGACTGGTGGCGGTCTTGGCCCTTCTCACTATTTCGGCAATGGCGACCTCGGGTCGTTTCTCTCTGACACAATTCCGTCGTGGCGGACGGGCCTAATGACATCGGTACTTGATCGCATGACGACGACTGTTTCGAACAACCAAGAAGTTGTTGATGACGAGGTGCTCGCTGACGACGTGTACGCCGACGAGGACAACGGTCGCGCTGCACCGTCGCTTCGCACGGGCCCTCTTGTTGCGCTGTGGGTCGTCATCGCAATCACGATTCTGGGAATTGTTCTTTACGTGATCGAGCCGATGTTCCAGGAACGCGATCAAGGTCTCTTGCTTGACCGCTACCGAACATCAATAGACAAGGCTGCGAATCAGGCGACGGGACTCCAAGGTGTCGAAGTGCCGACGACAGCTCCGGCTATCGGAAGCGCAATCGGAATTCTTGAGGTCGGATCGCTCGGGTCGCAGACAGTTGCAGTCGAAGGCGCTGATTCAGCAACGACACGAGTAGGACCGGGTCACGTTCCGGGAACAGCGGCTCCCGGCCAGCCCGGAAACTCTGTCATCGTTGGTCGTCACACAATGTTTGGCGGACCGTTTGGTGAACTTTCGGCGATGAAAGTTGGCGACGAGATCGTCGTCACCACAACTCAGGGACAAACGCTCTACCAAGTCACTGAGGTCGGAACAGCAGAGCTGACCTCAGAAGCAACTCCAACGTTGGCACCTGCTGTTGCTGCGCCAACGACCACGACAAGTACAACAATGGCTGTTGCACCCCTCGAAGCCGTCGCATCCGCAGAGGCGGTTGTGGCTGCACCTGTGGCCGCTGAGCCTGGCGCTGAAGGAGCGGTCGCGGATCCGACGACCGCAACGACAATTGCAACGGTTGAGTCTTCGCTAGATGGTGGTCGAATCCCGCTGAACAGTCTGTACGGAACATCGAAAGATGATCGGCTCACGCTTGTCTCGTCGGCGAGTGCGTTTCCGTGGAATTCCGCTCAGGCCAACGTCGTCATAGCGGTGATGGTCGGCAAGCCGTTCGCACCGACACCGCAAAATGGCAGGACTACCGGTCAAACGGGCAATGTTGGTGATACGTCAGCATGGCCGGTCGTGTTGCTCGCGTTTCTGTTCCTCGCGGCCGCAGTCACCGGTGCTGTACTGCTCTATCGCCGCTCTTCACCACGAGTGGCGTATCTACTTACGGTTCCGCCACTAGTGGTGTTCGCGATTCTCGCCGCAGAATCCTTCAGTCGCCTCTTGCCGGCTTGGTCGTAATCGTCGTTAGCGAGGAGGTCGAATCAGGCCTTCTTGTACGACCGTCACCGCAAGCTTGCCTTCGCTGGTGAACACCGAACCGGTAGCAAAGCCACGACCGCTCGCGGCACTCGGAGTTTCCTGCGCGTAGAGCAACCATTCATCGGCTCTGAAGGGACGATGGAACCACATCGCGTGATCGAGGCTGGCCATGAAGACATTGTCGATCGGCCCGAGAGCGTGAGGAAGTAGCGCAGTATCGAGCAAGGTCATGTCAGAGGCGTAGGTGAGCGCACAGGTGTGCAGCACGGGGTCGTCTGGCAGTGTTCCTGTGGCTTTCATCCAGATGCGTTGATACGGCGGTAATTCACGATGACGGTCTTCGGGTGACCAGTCGCAATTGCGCAGATCGAACGGCAGATCCATTTCGAATCGGCGATCGTCATGTTCGGCGGCGATTTCAGCCCATCGTTCTTGCACGGTCGGCAGTGTTTCGGGAGCAGGAACATCGGGCATAGGTGCGGAATGGTCGAAGCCATCTTCCGGCACTTGGAACGAGGCCGAGAGGCTGAAGATGGCGCGGCCATGTTGGATGGCTGTGACTCGGCGGGTGGTGAACGAAAGCCCGTCGCGGATGCGCTGGACTTCATAAAGGATGGGTACCCGAGAGTCGCCGGGGCGGAGAAAATAGGCGTGCAGCGAATGCACACGAGTTTCGGGCTCCACGGTGCGTGCAGCGGCAATAAGCGCCTGACCAGCCACCTGCCCGCCGAACACGCGCTGCTGTTCGGAAGGAGGGCTGATTCCCCTGAACATATTGACCTCGATGGGCTCGAGATCGAGGAGCGTAAGGAGTGCATCTACTGCGGCCTGAGTCACCCTTTCAATCTCCCACATCGGGGACGGTTGCGTGGCCAGTTGTGCTTCATAGACTGCTGTCGTCCGGGTAGGGTCCGGCGATGGCTATGAGCTTCCCGCAGGGATTTCGATGGGGTACCGCGACCGCCGCGCATCAGGTCGAGGGTGGAAACTGGAACAACGATTGGTGGGCGTGGGAACACGCGCCGAATACTCCCTGCGAGGAGCCAAGCGGCGATGCATGCGACCAACTCAATCGCTATGACTCCGATATCGCACTATGTGCCGCTCTTGGTTTCGACAACTATCGATTCTCGATTGAGTGGTCACGCATCGAGCCCGAACCTGGCGAATTCTCGATTGCCGCGCTCGATCACTACCGCCGCGTCTTGGCGTCATGTCACGCGCATGGCATTGAACCAGTCGTTACCTTCCATCACTTCACCACTCCTCGATGGGTGGTTGCTGAAGGTGGTTGGCACACGGCATCAACAGTTGAACGTTTCCTCCGCTTCGCCGAGAAGTCGGTGAATCATCTTGGTGATCTGATTGGAACGGCGTGCACAATCAACGAGCCAAACATTGTTTCGTTCGTTGGGTACCAGATGGGGTTCTTCCCGCCAGGTTCTACCGACGACGCAGAGTTTGCTGCCGCCAACGCTAATTTTATTGACGCACATCGCCGAGTCGTTCCGATCCTCAAGGGAGGGCCTGGGGATTTCCCTGTTGGTCTTACGCTGTCGATGGCCGACTACCAAGCAGTGCCACCAGATGATGCCGATGCACTTGCCCGGCGCGATCACGTCCGGGCGGTTTCCGAAGATCAGTTTCTTGACATTGTTCGCGATGATGATTTTCTCGGCGTGCAGGTCTATAGCCGCACGCGTGTTGGACCGAACAGTGTGTTGGGTGGCGAAGAAGGTGTTCCAACTCTTCCGATGGGTTACGAGTTCTGGCCCGAATCGCTCGGTGCATGTTTGCGACGAGCGTGGGACTACACCGGTGGTTCGGTTCCGTTGCTCGTGACTGAAAACGGAATTGGTACGAACGATGATCCTCAACGGATCGAGTACGTACAGAGCGCGCTCGAAGGCGTTTTGGCTTGTATTGCCGATGGCATCGATGTGCGGGGCTACACCTACTGGAGTCTCATGGATAATTTCGAGTGGGCGTTTGGCTATCGGCCGCGATTTGGAATCATTGCGGTTGATCGGGCGACGCAACGACGCACGGTGAAGCCGAGTGGGGAATGGTTGAGCGGCATTGTCCGCGCAAACGCTCTTTGAGCGGCAGCGGTCGACCCAGAGACCTGACTATTCGCAACTAGGGTGATGCGGTCCGGCTCGAACGCGAGGAGCGTCCCCCGATGAGCCACGAAGTCAATCACGAGTTCCCCGCGACGTCGCATACGGTGACACCGCTTCCAGAAACAAATGGCGTCCTCGGTGGAATCATTCATTCGATTCGTACGCGCGGTCTTCGATACGCACTTGTTGCTGCAGTTAACGTCATCGTTGGACAAACGCTTTTGTTGGCGCTTCAAGGAGCCATGGGCCCCAGTTGGGCCAATGTTCTCGCCGTCGGTCTGTCATCAGTGCCGGCCTATTACATGAACCGCGCCTGGGTTTGGGGCAAGCGGGGCAAAAGTCATTGGAAGAAAGAAGTTCTTCCGTTCTGGTTGTTCACAATTGCCGGACTCGTTCTTTCCACAATCGCAATTGCGATCGTGCACCGTTTCACCGATGGCAAATTGATCATCAACTTCATTCAGCTCGTTGCCTTCGGCATCTTGTGGGTCGTCCGTTTCTTTGTTCTCGACAAGCTCTTCCACGTTGAAGTCTTCGAGGACGACACTCCCGACGGGGTCTGAGTTCATGGACGCAGTAATGAAGGCCGCTGCAGAAGCGGCGAGAGGTTTCATGCCCCCCGACGAGGGCGTCGCGCTTCATGAGGCGGCACTACTTGTTGCCGAGGGCGCGTCACCGATGCTTGAGATCGGTAGTTACTGCGGAAAGTCGGGCGTCTATCTCGGGTCCGCCGCGAAAGAGCGCGACACCGTTCTGTTTGCTCTCGACCATCATCGAGGTTCTGAGGAAAACCAGCAGGGCTGGGAATGGCATGAGCCTGACTTGGTCGATCCCGAGGTTGGCGTGATCGACACGTTGCCCCGCTTTCGTCGAACCATCTACGACGCCGGGCTCGAAGGAACAGTCGTCGCGCTTGTGGGAGATTCTCCAACGGTTGGTTCGCGCTGGCGAATACCGCTTTCGTTTTTGTTTATCGACGGTGGGCATGGCTCGGAACCGGCGCATCGTGATTTCGAACTCTGGACGCCTTGGATTGAGTCCGGTGGAATCCTCGCCATTCATGACGTGTTCCCTGATCCCGCCGATGGCGGTCGCCCGCCCTATGAAATTTATTGCCGGGCGATCGAGTCTGGTGGGTTCGTCGACGTTTCAGTCACTGGCTCACTGAGAGTGTTGCGCCGGGCTTGAGCGGTGTTGATCAGTCGGCGCGGTTGTTGATCGAGTCGTCAGAATCGATCTCGACAAGCGGCGGAAGCGCGTCGTGGTCGATAAACAATCCCGATGCCGGTGATGTACGACTCAGTGCATCGGCAGCAAGGATGATGGCGGCGTCGGTATAAGTCGTGCGTTCATCGGCGGGGAAGTGCACTTCCTCTGGAGAAACGATGCCGGTCCAGTAATGACCGTCATCGCATCGCAGGGCTTGAGCCCACTCGAATAATTTCAGCGCTTGTTCGCGATTGCCAACAGAAAGTTCGGCAATAAGACATTCGCAAGTTTCGGCCGCGGTGACCCATGGTCGATCGCTCACGCATCGAACGCCGCGATTTTCCATAACGAAGGTGTCGCGTCGAGCGTCGAGGCGAGCACGGGCCTCGGTGCGTGTGAGGACGCCGCCAAGAACGGGGTAGTACCAGTCCATGGCCCATCGGGCTTTTGGAGCGAACGCATCAGGGGCATTGCCGATGCAGTGTTGGCGAATGACGTGCGCAAGACGTGCGGCACTGAGTTCCCAATCGGGGCGTTCATGGCCAAGTAGTTCGGCGATTGCGATTGCACAACGAAGGCTGTGGCAAATGCTTGAAGAGCCAGTGAGAAGTGCGAAGGACCACGGGGTGCCGTCGGCGTGACGCGCCCACAGAATTTCTCCTCGCGGAGTCTGAAGATCGAGAACGAACTCAACCGCTCGTTCGACAACGGGCCACATGGTTTCGACGAAGCCAGGGTCTCGGGCAACAAGCCAGTGATGCCAAACGCCGGCAGCGATGTACGCAATCGTGTTCGCGTCGAGTTTGTCTTGTTCGATCCCATCAGCGAGGTAGTACTGGTGCCAGGAGCCGTCATGGCGTTGGATATCGGCAAGCCACTGGTAAGCGCGCTCTGCTTCGGGACGCATCCCGGCGAGATCGAGTGCCATTGCTGCTTCGATGTGATTCCACGGGTCGGCGTGGCCACCGGGATACCAGAGCACCATTCCGTTTGGCTGTTGCCAGTCGGCGATCGCCTCTGCGGTCTGAAAAATCTGTTCGCCGGTGATGATGTCATCGACGGATGGAATTTCGATCATTTCGAACCTGCCATTGCGGATTGGTGAATCGGTTTCGTGGCGTAGACCACAAGCGATTTGCCCAAGATCGGGTTGAGGGCTTTTTCGGTAAGGCGTGTGAGTGGTGGGGCCGAGATGATGTCCCATTCGAGGAATTTCGTATACGCCTTCACCGCCACATTGGTTTCATTGCGTGGTCCGACTGCGCAACGCAGCCACCAATACGGCGCATGAAGTGCGTGGGCGCGATGGGAGCTGCCCGGGAGAAGTCCAGCATCTTTCATTTTTTGCCGAAGTTCTGACTCGGCATAAATGCGAACGTGGCCACCGACTGACTTCGGCGCGTAGTACTCGTCGGAAAGTCGCCAGCAGATCTTCTCGGGGAATTCTGCAGGAACAGTGATAGCGATTGTCCCGCCGGGACGAAGCACACGAATGAATTCCGTCAGCGCTGCAGCATCGTCGGGAACATGTTCCATAACTTCAGAGGCGATGATGCGGTCGAACGATGCATCTGCGAAGGGCAACTTTGTTCCGTCGCCTGCGACTGAGGTGCAAGAAAGAGTCGGCGCAATTTCGCCGGCTTCTTTCATAGCGAATGCAGTGGCCGAAACTTGTTCCAACTCGGGAACCGCCATATCGCACGCAACAACGCGAGCCCCGCGGCGGAGTGCTTCAAACGCGTGGCGACCAAAACCACAGCCCAAGTCGAGCAGTCGATCTCCGGGCCGTAAGCCCAAGCGGTCGTAATCAGCAGTCAGCACTGGTCAGGCTCCTGGCCGTGTGATGCGTGAACGCTGGAAGCGCGGAGCAGCACCAGCTCCACCGGGACGGCGAGCTTGAATGTGTGGGGTCTCTGCGAGAAGCGCGCGGTAATGCTCAACGGTTCCGGTAGCGGTGTGACGCCATGTCCAACGGTCGATGACACGTTGGCGTCCGGCAGCGCCGATGCGATCGCGAAGTTCCGGATCATCAAGCGCGATGCGCAGCATGGCGGCGAGTGCTTCGCTGTCACCGGGAGGAACAACTAGCGCAGTTTCGTTGTGGTTGCCGACAACCTCTGGCAGCGCACCGCCGCTGGTCGCAACCAGGGGAACTCCGCAGCTCATTGCTTCGATTGCCGGCAACGAGAAGCCCTCGTAGAGCGAAGGAACAACGGCTACTTGAGCTTCGGAATAGAGCTCAATGATGCGTTCTTCGGGGACGCCAGTAATGAAGGTGACGGCATCGCGAAGACCAAGTTCGTCGATGATCCGAGCCGATGGGCCGCCTTCTTTCAAGCGACCGATGACAACAAGTTCAATATGGCGTTCTGTGCGGAGCTTGGCGATGGCCTCGAGGAGATAACGAAGACCCTTCATCGTTACGTCGGCGCTTGCAGTCGTGATGAGGCGCCCGGGGATACGGGTAACGGCGGGAATGGGCTTGAACAGTTCCTGATCAACGCCAACGGGTACGACGTGCAGCCGATCGAGCGGGACTTTTTGGTCGGCGTGAATGTCAGCGAGTGAATTTTGCGAAACAGTAATGACGCGAGGCATACGAGACGCAACACGTGTCTGCATCTTTGTAAAGCCGTACCAGCGACCCTTTGAGAATCGCTTCCAGGAAGTCTCGGCGTGTTCCATCTCGAGGCGTCGATCGACGGTGATCGGATGATGGATGGTGGCGAGCACGGGAAGTCCGGCACGTTCAATGCCGAGAAGGCCGTAGCCAAGGCACTGGTTGTCCTGGACAAGATCGAACTCGTTCACACGAGTGCGCAGGTGCTGCCATGCGCGGTAGCTGAATGCGAGGGGCTCGGGGAACGAACCGGCCATGAAGGTTCCGACCTCGATGGCATCGCCGAGGGTCTTGATCTCCGATGGAAACGGAAGACGCATCGGGAAGGCGTCGTTATAGATGTCGAGGCTTGGGAGCTCGACAAGCGGGACGCGCGGGTCGAGGATCGGGTAGGGCTGACCGCCGAGCACCTCGACCTCGTGGCCCATATCGACAAGGGCCTTCGTGAGGTGCCGGGTGTACACGCCTTGACCACCCACATGGGGTTTACCCCGATACGTGAGGAATGCAATGCGCAGGGGGAGCTCGCCATCAGCGGCGAGATCGGTGCGCCCGGAGGGTTCGGGGCGGGGGGACATGGGTCGTCAAGTTTCGTCGGGAGCGTTGACAAAGGTCAAGACAGGCC
>JAPLAE010000033.1 GCA_026393455.1 Actinomycetota bacterium | reverse complement strand
TCATTGTGGCCCCGTCGACCGAAGGTGAAAGCGCTGCGACTGCTCCGGGCATTGCATCGCCGATGACGCGAAGTCGTTCGGAATCGATAAGTGCCGGTTGCCATGTGACGCCGAACGCACTTCGATTTTGGTTACGTCGACCGGTTCGTGAGCGGCGCAAAGTCGGAATCATTGCGCCTCGTGCAGCGAGAGACACCGCCCATGCGGCAACGATCGACATCCATCGAGCGGAGGGACCGATCTCCTCTTCGGGTGGGTCTGCGGAAAGTGCGAGTAGCCAACCGAGAACATCGCTGGTGTTGGCTTCAAGCGCAACGGTCTTTTCGCCACTGGGAAGAGTGACAGGCGAACGGCCGCCCCACATCTCGGGAGCGTCGGTTGCCGCAAGGAACGTACGAAGTTGTTCAACTGTCGTTGGCGGCGCATCGGGGCCTCCGAGCCATGCCACGAGGCGTCCGGTGACCCAAGAAAGTTGCAGCGCATTGACGCCGGGAGCGAGCTCACCGACTTCAGGTTCGATTCCTAAAAGACGATCGAGGGCGAGTTCGAGTTTCCGTTGTTCGTTCTCGAGGTCGGCAATGACTTGTTGATCGTCAGGTGATCGGCGCAAACGCAACCGGTCAAGAGCTTCGTCGGTGTCGTTCAGTCGTTCGACAAGGACCCGTTGCCATGCGGCGTTGTGGGCCTCAAGAATTGCAAGATCTTCGGCGGAAGCTTCGCCCCACGCGGCAGCCTCTACGAGCGTCTCGAAACGCGCGCCATGAACGTCGATTGACCGCGCGTCGGAACCTGCCGCGGCCGGCTCAGTTGTTTCGATCTGTTCGATCTCGTCGTCTTGAGGCACAAACGTCCTTGGTGGTTTCGTGCAAACGCAAGCCGTGCGTCCGCTCGTGGCGCCTGATCCCCAGTTGGCACCGGTCATGCTCCGCAACACTCCGCCCCTCACCCACGAGGAAACCGGCTGCTACGTGTCCTACTGCTCTGAGCTGTATGGGGAGGCCCAGAGCGATGAATAAATCCGTTGGCCTGCTTCGACCACCGCTGTCTTCATCCGCCCAACCGGGCTGCGAACACTTCTTCGCGGCCCATATCGGTAATTCCACTCTATCGGGCCGCCGGCCGATCTGGACAAATCCTCTTTTGCCGGGCCGGGCCGGGCTGGATTGGGTAGCGGTCCGGACTGGAGCCTCGTCTAGTTTCGATCCGTGACTCGCACCATCACCGGAGACGTCTCGGGAGCACTGGCCGATCTTGGAATTTTGGTTCCGCTGACGGCTGCCCTTGTCGTGGTCAACGGCCTTGATGTCGGTTCGGTGCTTCTCATGGCCGGCCTCCTCGTCGTGACCGCGGGATTGGTGTTTCGGATCCCCTTCCCCGTGCAGCCGCTCAAGGCCCTGACTGCTCTTGCGGTAGCTCAGCACCTTGCTCCGGATGTCATCCATGCGGCTGGTCTCGAAATCGGCGTGGTGCTGCTGGTCATGTCCCTTACGGGTCTGGCCACGTGGTTGTCGAGGTTGTTTACGAAACCCGTAGTGCGCGCATTGCAATTTGGTGTGGGGTGGTTGTTGGTGGTGACCGCTGTGAAGCTGGTGCTCAAGCCACCTGCAGTTTTCGTGCACTCACCGTCATCAAGAACGGGTCTGCTTCTTGCAGCACTCACTGTGGGTGTGGTCATGATTGCTGCATGGCGACGTTGGTATGTCTTGAGCGTTGTGCTTGTCGTCGTCGGCGTAATCGTGACATTGCTGGTTGAGCAACCATCATTTGGTGGGCCGTCAATCGATCTCCCTACGTTTTCCATTCCTCCTTGGTCGGTTTTTGGCACCGCATTTGTTTTGCTGGTGATCCCGCAGATCCCGTTGACCTATGGCAACGCTGTTGTCGGTGTCAGCGATCTGGCTCATCAGCAATTTGGGGAACGCGCCGATCGCGTTTCGCCGGCGAGAGTCGCGTTGGTCTGTGGATTGGGAAATGTGGTGTCGGCAACATTTGGGGGAATGCCGATGTGTCATGGATCAAGCGGGCTTTCCGCTCATGTTCGTATGGGGGCACAGACCTGGAAAATGAACGCAATGTTGGGTGGAGTACTCGTCACGCTTGGCATATTTTTCTCAGATCAGGTTTTAGAAATGTTTGGGCTCTTACCGGTATGGATCCTGGGTGGCTTTCTCGCCTACGCCGGAATCCGCCACGCCTTACTGGTCCTTGACCTTGCGCCGCTGCAGATTGCAATTGCAGTAGCAGCTGCAGCTGTCGGTATTTGGACCTCGAACCTTGCGTATACGACCGCGATTGCGCTGGTTGTGGCGCAGGCCCCACTAGTGGTTTCTCGGATTCGCACAGCTCGAAGCAACAAGCGGACCACTGGTGAAAAATAAAGGCAGCGGGTTCTCCGCGCTTCACCATCGCAATTTTCGCTTGTATCTCACTGGTCAAGTCGTGTCTCAAGCCGGAACATGGATGCAGACCGTTGCGATGGGCTGGCTTGTTCTCAAAGTGACCGGCAGCGGCGGAATGCTCGGACTTGTGAGCGCGGCGCAATTCACTCCGACGCTTCTCTTTGGCGCATTTGCCGGAACACTTGCCGACCGTCATAGCCGTTGGCACATGTTGCAGATCACGCAAGTTCTCGCAGCAACAATCGCGACGGCGTTAGGCGTCATGGTGGCCACCGACACGATTTCGGTCTGGAGCTTGTTTGCGCTTGCTGCGGCCTTCGGCACCGTTAATGCCTTCGATATGCCAATCCGTTCCTCGTTTGTCTATGAACTTGTAGGGCCTGACGACATTACGAGCGCAGTTGGGATCGGAAGCACTGCAAACAACATCGCTCGCATTTTTGGACCAGCCGTCGCAGGTGTTCTTATTGCCGCGTTCGGACTCGCAGTGCCGTTCCTGGTGAACGGAGTCAGCTTCCTAGGGATTTCTATAGCGCTTCTTTTAATGCGTAGGTCTGAGTTCATGCCGAAGGCTCCGGTGAAACGGGAGAAGGGGCAGATTCGTGAAGGCGTGAAAGTCGTTTGGGCGGACCCGCGTTTGCGTACTCCAATGTTGATGACCGTCGTGATTGGCATGCTTGCCTACGAAAATCAGATTGCGCTTCCGCTATTCGCGAAATTTACGTTTCATCGAGAAGCAACCGGGTACGGCGTGCTGTCATCAATGATGGGAATCGGCTCCGTCGCTGGTGGGTTACTGATCGCAAGATTTGGTCGTGCGACACACAGGCGACTGGGTTTCGCCGCGACGTTTCTTGGGGCAACGATGCTGCTCGCCGCATTCATGCCGACGTTTTGGACGATGGCGATCGCCCTGTTGTTCGTTGGAAGTGGCAGCGTCGCGTTCATCACGATGAACTCGGCAACGCTCCAGCTCACCTCTCCCGTCTCCGTTCGTGGTCGCGTCATGGCGCTGTACATCACCGCAATTATTGGAACCACGCCGATCGGTGGTCCGGTCATTGGGTGGATTGGCCAGCACATCGACCCAAGGGCGACCTACGTCACCGGCGGCCTTGCTTGTCTCATCACCGCAGCGGTGGCGTGGCCCTCATTGCGCCGATCTACCGAGGAAGTGGTCTCAGAGGAAGAAGCTGAGGCCATTGAGCGAGCATCGATCTTGGCGGGCGAGGAACTGGCTGGGGACAAGGATTCTTCCGTTCCCGGAGTGTTTCCGACGATGGAGTAGGAGGCTCGAATTGGGGTCGCATGGCGAGATGGTGTGATCTCTCGTTTCATTGGCCATACTTGTGCCCCGGTTTGCAGGAAGGCATTCATGAAGTTCACCGTCGGTTCCAAGGTCATCTATCCCGCTCACGGCACTGCCGAGGTCACCGGTCGCTCGACTCGAGTGGTCGATGGCAAGAAGGTCAAGTACCTCGAGCTGTCAGTTGCTGCTGGTGACGACTCATGGCGCGGTGGCAACCTCAAGGTGTCAGTGCCCGAGGATCGTGCAGAAGATCTTGGTGTTCGTCAGGCAATTTCTGAAGAAGAAGTTGAAGACGTACTCGCAGTGCTTGCCGTCCGTAACGTCCGCGTTCCTACGAACTGGTCACGTCGATTCAAGAACCACCAAGAGAAGATGAAATCTGGCGACATCTATGAATGTGCAGAGGTTGTTCGTAACCTCGCACTTCGCGATCGCCAGTCATCACTTTCAAGCGCCGAGAAAGCAATGCAGATCCGTGCTCGACGCATTCTTGTGTCGGAACTCGCAGTGTCATGGAACACCACGATGGAAGACGCCGGCGAACGCGTCGACCTCGTTCTCGCTGAAGATTAAAACTCAGTCAGCCTTCTTGGCTGGTTGAATCACGTCTTTCAACGCATCGTCAGACAGCACGAATGCGTCGTTCGTTGCCTCCGCGCCCGGTTCGACAAGTTCAGGCCATTGCGTTCCTGGAAGTACTGCTACTTCGAAGAGTTCCGTTACTGATCCTTCGAAACGCATGAAGCCGAGGACGGAGCCCGTGTTGATATCGACTGCCCACACTCCGCATTCACGCGGTGTATCGGCTTGCGTGATGGGTAAACCGTCGAACACGGTTTCGCGAACCTTAGAGAGACCTATGAACGCGATGTTTTCAACGAAGGAAAGACCGCGAGTGAAGCCCGGGAGAACGGCGATGGTTTCGCGTTCACCGGTTTCAACATCGACGGTGCAGAGTGCACCGCGGCCAGATTCGAGCACCCATAATTTGCCGTTATGCCAGCGTGGCGAGTGAGGCATCGACAAGCCGACGGTGATCGGAGCACCACCATCAATGTCGAGAATCGCTCCACCGGAAGCTTTGTCGTCTCGCCACCCATTGGGTGAATCGGTCATGCCAAGAACGGTGACGTATTTCGGCTGCCCATCGACCATGGCCAACCCATTGAGATGGCAGCGGTCATCGGCGGACAATCCGGAAATGAACTGCGGCCGCCACTGCGGGGCGAAGGAGTTTTCGCGGTCGAACGTGACCAAGCACGAGAAGCGTGTTGCTACAGCCCACAGTTGACCGTCGGCGTCGTAGCCAAGATCATGAATACGGATGTCGCCAGTGGTGTGGCCGCGGCGAGGCATGTAACACGCATCGATGCGACCTTCGGGATCAATGGTTGACGCAGCAGCCTGTTGGTTCCAGAATTCCCACACGGTGGTCTTGGTACCGAGCGCCAACTTGGCGCCTTGTACTGCGACGCCCATCGGGCTCGCGAAGTACCGAAGATGCGTGTTGACCTTGTCGCCGTCACGGCGAACAAGGACAAGGCGACCACTTTGATAAGTGGTGACCGCGAGAGAACAATTCGCAGCCTCAAGAATGCTGGCAAACGAACCGGTAAACACACTTGAAAAATCAGTGGGGATTGCGCCATCGGGTTCTTCAGTGAGACCCACCTTTACTGCTTCAGCAGATCGGCTCTTCGAAGGTTGAATTGGGGGCGGGTCGGCGAAGACATCGTGCGCACGAACAGCAACGGGGTCGACGATGTCCCAGACCTTCTTCATTTCTTCGGCGTTGCGTTCCCATTTTGAGGGCTGGGGTGCCTCAAGCGTTGTTGCCGAGATGGGAAGTTCTCCGCCGGTTTCGGTATCCCAGGTGAGATCGAGATTGCCGCAAAGGCGAGAGAGTTCGGCATCGGGATCAGCAAGCAAAGCGGAATAACTCGTGACGCACCAACGATCGGGATCGAGTGCCTCAAGGTCATCGAGCATCATCGTGGTTGCTGTTACCCATTGATTGGCAACAATTTCGGGAAGCGATTTCCCGATGAGATCGCGCCAGCCAGGAGTCAGGAGGAGCGACCAGCGATCGCCCGTCCACTCTGGCAATTCTGGGTAGGTGACGAACCGACCAGATCGCCACGCATCAAGCATGCTGCTGATGGTTTCGCGCGGGTCACGCCACAAGTACACGAACTTTGCGTCGGGGTATGCAGCGGCAAGAAATGGGATGCGCAGAGAGTTCTTCGGAGTTTTCTCGATCATGCGCACAACCGAGCCGGGTTGTACTGGCTCGCCATCGCGATTTTTCAAACGACGCACAAAAGAGCCGCTGAGTTTCTCAACGATTTCGGGGCTGATGTCATCCACGGTGAGGCGGTTTGAATCCCACCCATGTGCAGCGGGAGCGAGTGCGGCAAACGCTTCAATGAGTTGATGACTTTCGCCACCGATTGTGTACGACTCTTTGGCTCGCATCATTGCCTCGAACAACATCGTGCTGCCCGAACGAGGCGAGGAGATGATGAACACCGGACGATCGAGAGTGATCGGTTCACCAATTTGTTTTGCCGCAGGCACTGCCGGCGAAGTGGATTGTGGTGGTTGCGCTGAAGTGGGTGCTGAAGCGGCAGCCCGAGCACCGGGATCAGTAGTAGGTGCAACCTGCGGGGAACTACCGAATGCTTCTCGCGCAAGTGATGGACGAAGTACAAGTTGACGGATTGCTTCGTTGACTTTCACCGTATTGGGAAGTTGATCATCTATGAGGTCAACGACTGCGTCGGCTTCATCTCGAAGTTTGTCAAATGAATCAAAACCCTGAGGGTTGTCGCCAAAGTGAGACCAGCATGCTTTCCAAGAACGTCGAAAAGAAATGAGCGCTTGGTCAAGTTCAACGGCCTTGTCAAGGTCAACTTCGGCGAACTGGTGAAGAATATTGGCGAGCGTTTGGTCGATTTCTGCTGAGGGCATCACCTGTGGTTGATTCGCGGTTTCAAACGCAATTGCGTTGACTTTTTGGACCGCAGGGAGCGGTGAATTGGGGTCGAGTGCCCCCGTCTGCCTGTCGATGAGCGACCAGAAACCGGCGCCGCCAACAGTGTCAATGACTAAGTGAATACGCGGAGCGTTTACGGGGTTCTCGACACGGTGTGGTTGCCAGGTATCGAACACCCAGCAACTGCCCGGTTCCATGTGCACAGATTCATCATCAACGTGAAACAGCACGGCGGGGTCGGTGATAATTGGAATGTGCACGCGAAGGTGATCCCACCAGTAGCGATTGGTATCGACATGCGATTTCACTTCTGACTCGATGTCGATACGCATCAAACGGGTGCGACCAATGGGGCAGCCCAGTCCGGTCAGCCCCGCCATGACGTTTATGACCGACGGCAGTGTCTCCAAATGCGGTGTTGGTCGCATCGGGCCTACGACGGAATCGTTGGTTGGATCGCCCATGACCGAAACAAGAGGTAGGGCGCTGTTGCCGGGCATCCCTTCGGGATGGGGACGCCAAATATCTTCGGGGATCGCACTGATCTCGGCGATGAGAGCCTCGATATCGGTGCTGATCGGCAATCGGATGATCGGTTGGTCAAGTCTCACGGAGGACTCCAGGTGGCGGGTCAGCAATGTAACCCTTTCAGGCAATCTCTTTAGAGGCCAAAGTTCGAACGAAACCGCCGTGAAATGAGGTTTGTTCGCTGCCTGACTGAACGTGGCAGTCTGACCAAATGGCTGAGACGTTCTGGGACTTCGTGAACTCGATTGCACAGCAATACCCGGACCGTGTGGTCGCTGTTGATGACTACGGTCGTTCGCTCACGACCGGTCAACTTCGTGATGTTGCTGAACAGGTCGCTGCAGGTCTGCTTGAGCTTGGCGTGGTTCCAGGCGGTGTCGTGTCATGGCAGATTCCGACCACGCTCGAGGCAATCGTCATGCTCGTCGCGTGCGCGCGGCTTGGAGTTGTTCAGAATCCAATTATCTCAATGCTCCGCCACGCGGAAGTTGGACACATCGCAAGTCAGATCGGAACCGATCTGTTGATCATCCCCGAACGTTGGCGCGGGTTCGACCATGCAGCAATGGCGAATGAACTTGGGCTTCGCTCTTGGACTGCGGATTATGAAGTGTTGGTTGAAGCGACGACGCCATTGCGATTGCCACAGGGTGATCCATTGGCGCTTCCACCGCCGCCAACGACGAACGATGTTGGACGCTGGATTTATTTCTCCTCGGGGACAACGGCAGCGCCGAAAGGTGTTCGCCACACCGATAAGTCGGCGATGGCTTCGGCGTTATCGCTGTCGGAGCGTTTGGGATTTGGCCCCGATGA
>JAPLAE010000139.1 GCA_026393455.1 Actinomycetota bacterium | reverse complement strand
TCATCCCGGTGGCCGAACAGGTTGACGCCATGACCACCAAGAACGTGCGGGTCGTGCCCACGCGCGGGGTCGCTGAAGGCTTTGCGTCGCTGCTGGCCTACGACCCAGAAGGCACCGCTTCTTCCAATGCCGATGCGATGACCCAAGCGGCAGCTCATGTTGTTGCTGGCGAACTCACCCGCGCCGTTCGTGATTCCAGCAGTGATGCCGGTCCGATTAGCGAAGGCGACTGGTTAGGTATTGCCCGTGACGGAATCATCGCGATCGACCCAGACCTTGCCGATGCGGGTGCAAGTCTGCTTTCGCACCTTGTGAGCGGCGATCACGAAATTGTGACGATCATCGAAGGCGAAGGCGCAACGCCGGCCGCCACTCGGCACCTCGAAGTGTGGGTGCATGACAACCGTCCTGGTTGCGAGGTCGAAGTGCATCACGGCGGGCAGCCGCTTTACCCCTATCTCTTCGGTATCGAGTGAGCGACATCGTGGGACGTCGGTTGGCGCAACTCGCCAACTTGCCGGCAAGCGAACTCAAAGGTGTTGGCGCGACAAAAGCTGCCTCGCTCGGGAAGATGGGCATTCGTTCAGTGCTCGATGTGCTCATGCATTACCCGCGCCGCTATATCGATCGCACCAAGGAAGCGAAGATCGCCGATCTTGAGGTAGGCGAAGAGGCGGCAATTCTTGTCAACGTGAAGCGATCGACACAGCGCCGCACAGGTAAAGGCAAGTCGATGGTGATCGTCACCGTTACCGACGGCACCGCGTCGATGGATGTCACGTTCTTTGGACAACCATTTCGCGAGAAGCAATTGCAACCGGGCCTCGACGCGGTTTTCTTCGGAAAGCTCGAGCTTTACGGCGGAAAGCGAAAGATGACGAACCCGGTTGTCGATCTCATCGGCAATCGCACCGGCCGCATTCTCCCCGTCTATGGGCAGTCTGAAAAGGCGGGGATTGCATCCTGGGACATCGCCAGATTTTGTGAGGAGACCTTGCGCCGAGCGGGCGATTTTGCCGAACCGCTCGACGAAGAATTGCTCGACCGACTCGACCTGGTTGCGCGGACTGAAGCGTTTCGTGCCATCCACATGCCCGAATCGATGGAGGAATCAGCTGCTGCCCGAAAGCGACTGGTGTTCGACGAGTTGTTGCGCGTTCAGGTCGAGCTTGTTCGTCGCAAGCGAGAACTCGAACGAACGGCTGTTGGTATTGCCCATGTGGCCGGTGATGGCGGCGGTCCGTTAGTGAAGCGATTCCATGATGTGCTTCCGTACGACCTGACGCGAGCGCAGGCAAAGACGGTTGGCGAGATCAATGAAGATCTTGCCAAGGGCCACCCGATGCATCGCTTGTTGCAGGGTGACGTCGGTTCAGGAAAGACCGTGGTTGCTGTGAGCGCGATGTTGGTTGCAGTGCAAGGTAGACATCAGGCTGCCCTGATGGCACCCACAGAAGTTCTCGCCGAGCAGCATCATCTCGGCATCAAAAAACTGCTCGAGGATTGATTTCACGGTTCCCGATACCGACGAAGGCAATTTGTTCGGTGGCGCGGGCATGGATCGCTCGCTGCGTGTTGCACTACTTACGAATCGAATATCGGCACCTGATCGTCGAAAGATTCTTGAAGATATGGCGACGGGAAATCTCGACATCGTCATCGGCACCCATTCGTTGATCTCCGAAGGCATCGAGTTCAAGTCGCTTGGCGTTGTGGTGATCGATGAACAGCATCGCTTTGGTGTTGAACAACGCGCTGCATTGCGCGACAAGGGTGCTGGCGATGCCATGCCCGACGTGCTCGTGATGACCGCAACACCAATTCCGCGCACTGCAGCTATGACGGTTTATGGCGATCTCGATGTTTCTGTTCTCGACGAACTTCCTCCTGGTCGAACGCCGATTGTGACCAAGTGGGCTCAAAGCGACATGGACGAGCTCGCGGTTTGGCAACAGGTTCGCGACGAGATCGCCGAGGGTCGACAGGTCTATGTCGTATGTCCGTTGATTGAAGAGAGCGAAAAACTTGAGGTTCGCTCAGCGGAGGAAACCTTCGAAGAACTCACCAACGGCGAACTTGTGGGATTGCGTGTGGGCCTGTTGCACGGGCGACTCAAGTCCGATGAAAAAGATTCCGTCATGACTCAGTTCCGTGCCGGCGAACTCGATGCCCTTGTTTCGACAACGGTGATTGAAGTCGGCGTCGACGTTCCCAACGCAACTGTCATGGTGATTCTTGATGCAACGCGTTTCGGCATTGCCCAGTTGCACCAGCTACGTGGTCGAGTGGGTCGAGGTGCAGCGAAGTCCTTTTGTTGGCTCGTTGGCGAATCCAAAACTCCCGATGGTGAAGCTCGCCTCGAAGCGCTGGTTCGAAGCACCGATGGATTTGAACTTGCCGAAGTCGACCTTGACCTTCGCGGCGAAGGAACGATCATGGGGGAGCGGCAAAAGGGTCAGAACGACCTCAAGCTGGCCTCGTTGCGTCGTGACCGTGAGTGGGTGGTGATCGCTCGTGAGGTCGCAATAGAACTTCTCGATGGCGATCCCGACCTCGTCAAGCACGAATTACTGGCCGAAGAGGTCGATCTGTTCCTGAAAGCAGACGACATTGACTTTCTGATGAAAAGTTGAGTGCCGAGGCCTAATGTGCGGACATGACAACAATCGTTCTTACTCATGGGGCATTTCACGGCAGTTGGTGTTTTGAGACACTCGTTTCAGAGCTCGACGCTCGCGGTGTGAAAACCGCTCTGGTCGATCTTCCGCTCACTGATCTCACCGAAGACGCCGCAGCAGTCACTGCAGTGCTTGATGCCGTTGACGGTCCAGTTATTTTGCTTGGCCATTCCTATGGCGGAGCAGTAGTCACGGTTGCCGGCAATCACCCATCGGTTGAACGGTTGGTGTACCTCACCGCACTGGGTCCCGACTCAGGCGAGTTGGGCAGCGGCGGGCCGATGACCTACGGCGAGCAACTCCTCACCACGATGCGCGTTGATGACGACGGACTTCCGTTCATCGACCCGGAGTTCGCTGCGCAGGTCTTCTACCCCGACATTGATCCTGAAGAGGCCGCTCAATGGGCGACCAAACTTCGTTCGGGAAATACTGGCGGAACTGTCATCGTCGAAAAGGCCGCATGGCGTTCAACTCCAAGCACCTACGTCGTGTGCACTGACGATCCGATTCTTCTGGTCGATGGCCAGCGAGCGGTGGCAGAACGCATGGGTGCCGATGTGGTCGAGATGTCAGGTGACCATTCACCGATGCTGGCTCGTCCCGCAGAACTCGCTGACATCCTCATGGCACTTCTTGACTGAACGCTTGACGTCGACTGATTACAACGTGCGCGGCGTTCGTAGCTTTCCGCTTCCATCAATCGGACCGCTGTAAATCAATTCGAAATCGCGCTGAGCAAACCGCAAGACGCCGTCGAGGCCGCGGACCATGACGTCGTGGTACACGCCGATGAGTTCACTCACCGTTCCGTCCTCACGCCACTGAAGTTCGCGGATCTGCCAGCGCGCGGTTGCGTTTTCGCCGTCGACATATGAA
>JAPLAE010000145.1 GCA_026393455.1 Actinomycetota bacterium | reverse complement strand
TCAAGAACGGCAAGAAGCAGGTCGTTCAGAAGAAAGTTTTCCCTGGCTACCTTCTCGTTCGCTGCGATATGACCGACGACTCTTGGTACGTCATTCGCAACACGCCAGGCATCACTGGTTTCGTTGGACAGGGTGCCAAGCCTTCTCCACTGCCGCGTCGTGATGTCGAAAACTTCCTCACTGTTAAGGAAGAAGGCGACGAAGTTTCTACGAAGCGAGGCAAGCCGCGTCTCGAATACGAAGAGGGCGAAACCGTTCGCGTCAAGGAAGGCCCGTTCGCCGATTTCTCAGGCGAAATTGTCGAGATCAACGAAGATCAGCTCAAAGTCAAGGTGCTGGTCAACATCTTCGGTCGCGAAACTCCTGTTGAACTTGAGTTCTCGCAGGTCGCAAAACTCTAGGAATCAACGGCGTTTGCCGCCGGAATTGTCAGAGACGGCACCCAGCCGTCAGAATCTCCCGCTGCCCGATGGGCGCTGGTAACGAAAGAAAAGAAGCGAGTCGCAATCATGGCCAAGAAGAAGGTTTCGGCCGTCGTGAAAATCCAGATCCCCGCAGGTGGAGCCAACCCGGCCCCGCCCGTAGGTACCGCGCTCGGCCCGCACGGCGTCGCGATCATGGATTTTTGCAAGGAATACAACGCGAGGACAGAGGCACAGAAGGGCACCATCGTGCCCGTCGAGATCACGATCTTCGAGGATCGCAGCTTCACTTTCATCCTCAAGACCCCGCCGACCTCGGTGCTCATCAAGCAAGCTGCTGGTTTGCCCAAGGGTTCACAAACTCCGTCTAAGTCGGTTGCCGGTTCCATTACCGATGCACAGGTCACCGAGATCGCTCAGGTCAAGATGCCTGATCTCAATGCCAATGATCTTGAGGCCGCTCGTCTCCAGGTTGCTGGCACTGCCCGTTCCATGGGCATCGAAATTCGTTAATTGCAGTACTGGTTCGCACCTGCGAACCCGCCATGTCGCGGACAACCTCGCCCGGCAGGTGAATCGCTTGCACCCACTGTGGTGCCCGACCCGAGGGAGCCGAAATGGCACAGCACGGTAAGAAGTACAACGCAGCAACCGCTTCCTATGACAGCGCCGCTCAGTTCGGCCTGACCGAAGCAATCACGAAGGTCAAGACAATGGCCCCGGCAAAGTTCGACGAGACCGTCGAACTTTCGGTTCGTCTTGGTGTTGATCCTCGTAAGGCCGACCAAATGGTTCGGGGCACTGTCGCCCTTCCCTCTGGTACCGGCACCGATGTTCGCATCGCCGTCTTCGCCGCTGGCGATGCCGCTCAGGCCGCTCGCGATGCTGGCGCTGAATTCGTTGGTACCGACGATCTGCTCGCGCAGGTCGAAGGCGGAATGATGGATTTCGATCTCGTCATCGCCACTCCTGATCTCATGCCTCAGGTTGGCAAGCTCGGCCGTCAGCTCGGCCCGCGTGGTCTTATGCCGAACCCCAAGACCGGCACCGTTACTCCAGACGTTGGCAAGGCCGTTGCCGACTTCAAGGGCGGCAAGGTTGAGTACCGCACTGACCGTCAGGGCAACGTCCATGTCCCGATCGGCAAGGTTTCCTTTGAGATCCCCGCACTCGTCGCCAACCTCCGGGCTGTGCTTGAAGAGCTTGAGAAGGCAAAGCCCTCCTCAGCAAAGGGCCGCTATTTCAAGAAGGTTTCGCTGTCATCAACGATGGGTCCAGGCGTCAAGCTTGATTCCCAGCGGATGCTGGCTCTCGAAGAGGTCTGATCTTCTCGCTACACCGGTGGGCTGGCCTCTGGCTGAGGCTCACCACTACAGTTCGCAACCCGTTCCTTCGGGAACACCCATCATGAGTTCGCTCACGATGGCAATTGAATCCGCTCGCCGCAGACATCCGGTGCCCTTCGGGGTGTAACAGGTTCCTCGGAACCCACCTGACGAGGTGAACCTCCCAATTTCGGGGCGTTCTCGCGCTAAGCGGCGGACGCCCCGTTGTGTTTTTCTCTAGGGAATCACCGACGTGGCAACCCGGTGTCAATGCATTCTTCGGAATGACTCGACACCAGCCCAGCGGTGATCCGGTGTTCTGCACTGGTGAACCGGAAGAGACACACCAGATGAGAGGAGGTGCGATGGAAAACCCGAGACCGGAAAAGGTGGCCGTGGTTGAGGAAGTGCGTAAGCGCTTCACCGATGCCGAAGCTGTCCTGCTCACCGAGTACCGCGGAATTGACGTCAGTGGATTGGCGGAACTTCGTACGGCACTTCGTGCAGCCGGTGGCGATTACAAGGTTTACAAGAACACGCTCGTTCGTCGTGCGACGAATGAACTTGGTCTTGACCTTGACGAACACCTGACTGGACCGACGGCCATCGCCTTCGTTCCCGCTGGCGGCACCGGAGACCCCGTTGCTGTCGCAAAGGCCCTGCGTGATTTCGCAAAGGGCAACCCAAACCTGGTGGTGAAGGGCGGTCTTCTCCGTGAGAAATTACTCACCGCAGAAGACGCCATGGCACTGGCCAACGTGGCACCCCGTGAGGAATTGCTGGCCCAATTGGCTGGACTCATTGCGGCCCCGATGGTGCAGTTCGCTGGACTTCTGCAGGCACTTCCTCGCGATTTTGCCTACGGACTTGCAGCACTCATCGAAAAGCAGGGCGGCGCGCCCGAGGTCATCGAGATCCCGGCCGACGAACCTGTTGTCGAAGAAGCCGCTGCACCCGAAGCCGAGGCAACTGCCGAAGCCGAGGCTCCTGCAGCCGAAGACACCACCGAAACACCCGAGGCCGTGGCTGATGCTGCCGCCGAATCCAACGACGCTGCCCCGGCTGATGCCGAGGGCGACACTCAGGAGAGCTGAACATGTCAACTAAGGAAGAAATCCTCGACGCGATCGCCGGTATGTCGGTCCTCGAACTCAGTGAACTACTCAAGGACTTCGAAGAGAAGTTTGGCGTTTCTGCGGCCGCTCCGGTGGCCGTTGCTGCAGCTCCGGCTGCAGGTGGCGGCGGCGAAGCCGCTGCTGAGAAGGACGAATTTGACGTCGTTCTCACCGGCGCTGGCGACAAGAAGATCCAGGTCATCAAAGAGGTCCGTGCCCTTACCAACCTTGGTCTCAAAGAAGCCAAGGACCTGGTCGACGGCGCTCCTCAGACCGTCCTCGAGCATGCCTCGAAGCAAGACGCAGAGAAGGCAAAGGCCGCCCTTGAGGGTGCCGGCGCCACTGTCGAACTGAAGTAATTCAGTTC
Source organism: Actinomycetota bacterium (assembly GCA_026393455.1). GTDB lineage: Bacteria > Actinomycetota > Acidimicrobiia > Acidimicrobiales > Acidimicrobilacustridaceae > Acidimicrobilacustris. Next base: position 5,333 of record JAPLAE010000145.1, on the reverse strand, counting down.
AACACTCGCCAATTGGCTTGTGTGCTGGCCCGCCCTTCGGGGCGGGCCAGTGTCGTTTTCGGGGGTCGGGGGCGGGTCGATGGGGGGTTTGGGGCGCGAGATGCTTGACCGCTGGAGGTGGGGGGTCTAGGTTTCCGCCCAATTCAAACGGGGCAGAAGTGGATGATCCCCCGACTGAGCGCCTGAATCCGCCGATTGGCCCGGATTCCAGGGTTGCTCTTCCTCGCGTCCTGCCCCTAGGATCCTCAGTCCGCCCTGCCGCGTCTTGGGCCGCTTCGACTCGTCTCTGACGATGCGTCGCGCCTGAGACGTCACTGTTTCGGTCCGGTTCGTTTCGGTTCGGTCCCTTCCAGTTCGGTAGTGCGTCACGCCCTTCCTTCACCGAGGAGCTTTCCTTGTCTGCTCGTCCGACCGTACGTGACCGTTATTCGTTCGCGAATCTCGACGAAGTTCTTGAACTGCCCGATCTGATCGCGATCCAACGCGAATCATTCGAGTGGTTCCTTCACACTGGTCTTGCGGAAACATTCCGCGACATCAGTCCGATCAAGGACTTCACCGAAACCCTTCAGCTCGAACTTGAATTCGATCCTGAAGACGAAGACCTTCGTCCGCCGCCCAAGTTCACGGTGGAGGAGTGCAAAGAGAAGGACATGACCTTCTCCGCACCGATCTTCGTGCGTGCGCGTTTCATGAACGCGTCAACCGGCGAAATCAAAGAACAAACCGTCTTCATGGGCGACTTCCCGATGATGACCGAGAAGGGCACGTTCGTCATTAACGGCACTGAGCGCGTTGTTGTTTCGCAGCTCGTCCGTTCACCCGGAGTCATCTTCCAGCCTGGTGAGCGTTTCCGTCTTCGTAACTTGCAGAAGCATCAGCTCGTTACCGGCACTATCCACCCATACCGCGGCGAGTGGATCGAATTCGACGTTGAACAAAAGCCGGGCAAGGACGTCACTGCTGGTGCACGTGTTGCTCGCAAGCGTCGTCTGAGCCTCTTTGTACTTCTTCGTGCACTTGGTTACGACGAAGAAAACTTCCCGGGCTTCCTCGAGCGTTTCGTGCGTCACTTCGATTTCCTCGAAGGTCAGTGGGAAAAAGATCGTGAACTCGCACCGACACAAGACGAAGCACTTGTCGAGATCTACAAGCGTGCACGTCCAGGCGAACCGCCGTCAGTTGAATCGGCAAAGGCCTACTTCCGCAACGCGTTCTTCGAGAATCGTCGTTACGACCTTTCCCGTGTTGGCCGTTACAAGCTCAACCGCAAGCTCGGACCAGAACTCGACAAGATCGAGAAACTGTTCAACATCAAGCTTGAACGTCCAGAACTCGATCAGTCAGTGCTTACGCCGTCGGAAGTTCTTGCCGCAACCACCTACCTCCTGAACCTCGTGAACGCTGAGCCGGGTTACCGACTCGACGATCAGGACCATTTCGCCAACCGTCGTATTCGTTCCGTTGGTGAACTCATTCAGAACCAGGTTCGTATCGGTCTGTCACGTATGGAACGTGTTGTGCGTGAGCGCATGACTACCCAAGACGTCGAGGCCATCACGCCTCAGACCCTTATCAATATTCGCCCCGTCGTTGCGTCAATCAAGGAGTTCTTCGGAACTTCGCAGTTGTCGCAGTTCATGGATCAGGTCAACCCGCTCTCGGGCCTCACCCACCGTCGCCGTCTTTCAGCGCTCGGTCCGGGTGGTCTGTCACGTGAGCGCGCTGGCTTCGAAGTCCGCGACGTCCACTTCAGCCATTACGGCCGTATGTGTCCGATCGAAACTCCTGAAGGCCCGAACATCGGGCTTATCGGTGCACTCGCAACCTACGCTCGCGTCAACGCGTTTGGTTTCATCGAGTCGCCATACCGCAAGGTTATTAATGGTCGCGTGACCGACGAAATCGTTTACCTCGCAGCTGATGAGGAAGAGGAATACGTCGTTGCACAGGCCAACGCTCCACTTAACCCCGATGGCACATTCAGGGCCGATCGTGTTCTCGTGCGCCGTTCACCGCAGGCCGCCACTCTTGGCGAACTGAAGCTCATGCTCGAACGCGACGTCTTCTTCGGTGCCACCACCGAAATCTCCAACGTCGCTCCGGCTGAAGTTCAGCTCATGGACGTTTCGCCGAAGCAGATTGTTTCGGTCGCAACTGCACTCATTCCTTTCCTCGAGCACGACGATGCAAACCGTGCGCTCATGGGCGCCAACATGCAGCGTCAGGCTGTTCCGTTGCTGCGTGCAGAAGCCCCGTACATCGGTACCGGCATCGAATCACGTGCTGCTCGCGATGCTGCCGACATGATCATGGCGGAAGAGGACGGAACGATTACTGAGGTCGATGGCAACGCCATCACCGTTCAGTACAAGAACATGGGACGCACGGTCTACCGCCTCCTCAAGTTCGAACGTTCGAACCAAGACACCTGCATCAACCAAAAGCCGATTGTGGCCCAGGGTCAAGCAGTGAAGAAGGGCGACATCCTCGCTCACGGTCCTTCTACCGATAACGGCGAACTTGCCCTCGGTAAGAACCTCGTCGTGGCGTTCATGCCATGGGAGGGCTACAACTTCGAAGACGCCATCATTCTTTCCGAGCGCCTTGTAAAGGACGACGTGCTTACGTCGATCCATATCAAGGAACACGAAATCGATGCGCGTGACACGAAACTTGGTGCGGAAGAAATCACTCGTGATATTCCGAACCTTTCCGATGAAATCCTCGCTGATCTTGATGAGCGTGGAATCATTCGTGTCGGCGCTGAAGTTTCTGCTGGCGATGTTCTTGTCGGCAAGGTCACCCCGAAGGGTGAAACGGAACTCACTCCAGAAGAGCGTCTTCTTCGTGCAATCTTCGGTGAGAAGGCTCGTGAAGTTCGCGACACCTCGCTCAAGGTTCCTCACGGCGAAAAGGGCAAGGTCATCGACGTCAAGGTGTTCAGCCGTGACGATGGTCATGAACTTCCGCCTGGCGTCAACCAACTCGTGCGCGTCTATGTCGCACAGAAGCGCAAGATCAGCGTGGGCGACAAGCTCGCCGGTCGTCACGGCAACAAGGGTGTTATCTCCAAGATCCTTCCGATCGAAGACATGCCCTTCATGGCTGACGGCACCTCGGTCGACATCATCCTGAACCCGCTTGGTGTTCCTTCCCGAATGAATGTCGGTCAGGTACTCGAAGCGCATCTTGGCTACGCCGCTCGTTATGGCTGGAGCCTCGACGGTGAATCCGTTGGTCAGGAACCCATCCGCGGCACCGAGAAGAAGACACGTCCGGTCACTCCGCCGGCAACGCTCATTGCCACCCCCGTCTTCGACGGTGCGCATTGGGACGAAATCGAAGGTGCGGGTAAGCACCCGACCATCAAGCGGATTTTCCAGAACCTTGAGCCTGAAGCCACCGATCCTCGCTACGGCGATAACGGTCGCATGATGCAGGACGACGGCAAAATCACGCTGTTCAACGGCCGCACCGGCGAGGTGTACGACAACCCGATCACCGTCGGCATCGTCTACATCCTCAAACTTGCGCATTTGGTCGACGACAAGATTCACGCTCGTTCGACTGGTCCGTACTCCATGATCACCCAGCAGCCGCTCGGTGGTAAGGCGCAGTTCGGTGGTCAGCGATTCGGTGAAATGGAAGTGTGGGCACTCGAGGCGTATGGCGCTGCGTACTGCTTGCAGGAACTTCTCACCATCAAGTCCGATGACGTTCTTGGCCGCGTGAAGGTCTACGAAGCCATCGTCAAGGGAGAAAACATTCCTGAGCCGGGTATCCCCGAGAGCTTCAAGGTTCTCATCAAGGAAATGCAGGCACTTTGTCTCAACGTCGAGGTACTCAATACCTCAGGCGCCGAGATCGAAATGCGTGAACTCGACGAAGATATTTTCCGTACCGCCGAAGAACTTGGCATCGATCTTTCACGCCCGGAACGTGGCAGTGATGAAGAAGATGCTCGCCGCCAGGCAGAGAGGGGCTGAAGTCATGGCAATGCTTGACGTCAACACATTTGATCAACTTCGTATCGGTCTTGCCACCGCGGATTCAATCCGTACGTGGTCGAACGGCGAAGTCAAGAAGCCAGAAACCATCAACTACCGCACGCTCAAGCCCGAGAAAGACGGCTTGTTCTGCGAAAAGATTTTCGGTCCACAAAAGGACTGGGAGTGCTACTGCGGTAAGTACAAGCGTGTCCGTTTTAAGGGCATCATCTGTGAACGTTGTGGCGTCGAAGTCACCCGCTCGAAGGTTCGCCGCGAGCGCATGGGTCACATCGAACTTGCTGCACCCGTGGTTCACATTTGGTATCTCCGTGGCACTCGTTCATGGCTTGCGTACCTCCTCATGGGCACGGAAGCTCGCGAAGAGATCAAGGCCAAGCAGCTTGAAAAGGTCATCTACTTCGCCGCCAACCTTGTTACCTGGGTTGACAACGAGCGTCGTCATTCCGATCTCGAGGCACTCGAGCAGGACATGCTCGCCGAGAAGGACCTCATCGAGAAGGACCTTCGTCTCGAGCTCGACAAGCGTCACAAGGATCTCGAAGACGAGGTCAAGACCCTTGAAAAGGAAGGCGCAAAAGACGCCGACATCAAGGCTCGTCAGCGCGCTGCCGACAAGGACCTTCAGTCCATCCGCGAGCGTTACGACATGGAACGCGATCTCGTCGAGCGCGCGTTCGATGAGTTCAAGACACTCTTTGCTCGCAAGATCATCGAAGACGAAATGCTTTGGCGTGAACTCGAAGATCGCTACGGCGAGTACTTCGAAGGCGGCATGGGTGCAGAAGCCATTGCCAACCTGATCCAGCGCATCGACCTCGATGCCGATGAGATCCGTTTGCGCGAGCAGATCGATCCCGCCGAAGGCGAAAAGCCGCTTTCAGCGCAGCGTAAGCAAAAGGCAATCAAGCGCCTCAAGATCGTCACCGCGTTCAATCGTCGTGATGAAAACGGCCGTCGCATTAACGACCCACGCGCAATGATCCTCGACGTCGTCCCGGTTATTCCGCCGGAACTTCGTCCGATGGTGCAGCTCGATGGTGGCCGTTTCGCAACCTCCGATCTCAACGACCTTTACCGTCGCGTGATCAACCGGAACAATCGTCTGAAGCGTCTTCTCGATCTCGGTGCTCCCGAGATCATCGTGAATAACGAAAAGCGCATGCTTCAAGAAGCAGTCGACGCGTTGTTCGACAACGGTCGTCGTGGCCGTCCCGTCACTGGTCCTGGCAATCGTCCGCTCAAGTCACTTTCCGACATGCTTAAGGGCAAGCAGGGCCGATTCCGTCAGAACCTTCTTGGTAAGCGCGTCGACTACTCCGG
>JAPLAE010000082.1 GCA_026393455.1 Actinomycetota bacterium | reverse complement strand
CCAGTGAAGTGTGGTGCTTCGTCGGTAACGGACTTTCCAACCAAACCTTTGTTGAGGGCCCCGACGGAATTATCGCAATTGATACGGGCGAGTCGACCGAAGAAATGCGCGAGGCCATTGTGGAACTGCGCAAGGTCACAAGTCGGCCAATTGTCGCTGTTCTCTACACGCACTTTCATTACGTCTGCGGAACCGAAGCAGTGTTTGAAGATGCTGGCGCTCGCGACGTTCCTATCTGGGCCCACGAGAAGGTTTCCTATAACCGCGAGCGGGCAGTGTCGGAAATTGCGCCGGCCTATGGGCGGGGACTTGCCGAACAGTTCGCGATGTTCCTGCCCGAAGATGGTCCAGACGGACGCGTAAATGTGGGATTGGGTCACTTCTATCGGAACCCTTCACACTTTCCGTTCACCAGTGTGTTCGTTCTGCCCACGAACACATTTGGCGAAAGTGCATCGCTGAATATCGCGGGGCTCCCCATCGAAGTAACGCATGCGCCATCAGATTCTGACGACTCCGTCACCTATTGGTTCCCGACCTTGAAGGTCGCAGTCAACAACTTGGTGTGGCCGGTTCTGTTCAATGTTTTTGCCATCCGCGGCGAGGAATATCGCGATCCACGAATTCTGCTTGACGGAATTGATCACCTTCTGTCGCTCGGGGCGGAACAATTGGTGGCCACGCACGGCCCACCAATTTCAGGACGAGAACTCATCAGCAATCGAGTTACCAAGTACCGCGACTCGATCCAGTTCCTGTGGGATCAAAGCGTTCGTCTTTCGAACCGGGGAGTGTTGTCGGCCGATATTGGTCTTGAGGTGCAACTCCCGCCCGAAGCCGACGATGACAACCTGACCGCTGAGCGCTACGGCGTTGCCGAACATCATTTCCGTCAGATTCGCACGGGACTTTTCGGTTGGTTCGATGGTGATGAGGCTGATCTTTTCCCGCTGCCAACGGTTGAGCGAGCGCGCCGGCTCATCGAAGGTTTTGGCGGTCCGGCTACCGTTCGCGAAAAAGCTGACGCTGCTCTCGGATCTGATGACATTCGGTGGGCGCTTGAACTTTCGACATGGCTCGTTCGTAGGGGGGATGACGATGATGACAGACGCCGTTTGGCGCAGTGTCTGCGGACTATTGCGCAGCGCACCTCGGCAGCGAATATCCGAATCTGGTGTCTGACAAGAGCACTTTCACTTGAAGGGTCGATCGATACGAGTCGGTTGTATCGACACCGCTTCTCTCGAGCACAGATTCTTGGCTCTTCGCCTGAGCGCTCAGTTCATATCCTCCGAGTGTTAGTCGATCCTGAACTCGCTCAGGGCGTGAATGTTCGACTTGGCTGGGATTTCGGAGATGGGGTTTCGACGGGCCTTCATCTTCGTAACTCGATTGCGTGTCCAACCGATGGCACCGATGCTCAGATCATCATTCAGTGTTCTCTTGAGACATGGGCCGATGTCCTGACCAATCGGCTTGCTCTTAGCGATGCGATCACAAATGGGAACATCGTGATTGTTGGCGAACGATCACTAGCGACAAACGCCCTTGGTATTTTCGATGTCGATGGGCTGCGTTCGTGACTGGTTCGCTACCGCGCCCTACGCCGCCGTTTGTTGGTGATGTGCAACGCCTCATCAGCGACTCCACGCCCTCGCGTCTTTCGCCGTCTTCGGCGCCGGATAATGCACCGAACGTCCTGTTGATCATGCTTGACGATGTCGGCTTCGGAACTTTTGGGACATTCGGAGGCCCTATTCCAACCCCTGGATTAGATGCAATCGCTGAACGCGGTCTTCGTTACAACCAGTTCCACACCACAGCGTTATGTTCTCCTTCTCGCGCTGCGTTGTTGACAGGGCGCAATCACCACGCAGTTCATATGGGCGGAATTACTGAGATCGCGAATTCATTTCCGGGCTACGACAGTGCGATACCTCCCGAAGCAGCCACGGTGGCGCAGGTATTGCGAATGTCGGGCTACAGCACGTCATGTTTTGGGAAGTGGCACCTCACTCCTTCGTGGGAGCAGAGCCCGTCCGGTCCATTCGACCGGTGGCCTACGGGAATGGGTTTTGATCGCTTCTACGGGATCCTCGGGGCCGAAGCATCGCAGTACGAACCACCGGTGTACGACCAGACCACACCGATCTCACCTCATATCGGTCGCGATGGTTACCACCTCACCGAAGACTTGGCCGATCAAGCGATCACGTGGATGCAACGTCAACACGTTTCAACACCCGGTCGACCGTTCTTCTGTTATTTCTCAACTCCAGCGGTACACGCGCCCCACCAGGTTGCCAAGGAGTGGAGTGACCGCTTCGCCGGCATGTTCGATGAGGGCTGGGACGCTCTACGTCAGCACATCTTTGAACGGCAACTCGAACTCGGAGTGATTCCTGCAGGTACGAAACTGACTGATCGTCCTGAGGAGATTCCGTCGTGGGACGACTACCCGGATCGTTACAAGCCGGTTGCCCGCCGGCTCATGGAAGTGTTCGCCGGATTCCTTGCTCATACCGATGCACAGATTCATCGAGTGATTCAGGCCGTTGAGGACATGGGGGAGATGGATAACACGTTGGTGATCTACATCACTGGCGATAACGGTGCATCAGCTGAAGGAACGATTCATGGCGCGTGGAGCGCTCCAAGTTTTCAAAATGGGGTGCCGGAAGATCCGGAATGGTTACTTGATCACATTGATGACTTCGGAACAGACCGTTGCGAGAATCACTTCAATGTGGGTTGGGCGTGGGCTTTAGACGCTCCATTCCAGTGGATGAAGCAAGTTGCGTCGCACTTCGGCGGCACGCGTAATGCAGTTGCGATTTCTTTGCCGAAGCGAATCAGTGACACTGGAGGACTACGTCAACAGTTTCATCATCTGATTGACATTGCGCCGACAATCTATGAAGTCGCAGGCATTGAGCCTCCGAAGACCGTGAATGGTATTGAGCAAATGGAAGTTCACGGTACGTCGATGGTCTATTCATTCGACGATCCCGACGCACCCAGTTCCCGACGCTCGCAATATTTCGAAATTCTTGGCAATCGCGCGATCTATCACGATGGTTGGGTGGCCTCGTGTTTCCACGGACGACTCCCGTGGGTCCGACTTGCGGGTTATGACTTCGATGGACCGCAGGAAGTTTGGGAGCTGTACAACGTCGCCGAGGATTTCTCGCAGTCAATTGATCTAGCCGAGGCGATGCCCGAGAAGCTTGTGGAACTCCAGCAGGTATTCGATGAACACGCGCGTCTCTACGGGGTCTACCCGATGCGCGACCCAGGTTCGCCCCGCAATGGGAACTTTGCGGTGCCACATGTTCTTGACGGAGTTTCTTCGATGACCTACACCACCGCACATGTGCGAATGCCGGAGTCATCGGTGATCAGCATCAAGAACTGCTCGTTTGCGGTTACTGCCCAAATTGAAGTGCCCGCCGATGGTGCCGTTGGAGTGATTGCGTGTCAGGGAGGAGTCATGGCCGGTTGGTCGCTCTATCTCAACGACAAAGGAGTGCCGGTATTTCATTACAACTGGTATGGACATGAGCATTCAGTAATCATTGGGCCCTCACCCCTTGGGCCGGGCGAACATGTCGTGCAACTGGTGTTCGCATACGACGGAGGTTTTGGTGGTGGCGGCCAGGCGTCTTTACTCGTTGATGGAACTCGAAGTGCAGAAGGGCGTGTGGAGAAGACTGTCCCACTGGTCTTTTCGATGAGCGGTGAGACCTTCGACGTTGGGACTGACACGGGGTCGCCCGTTGGGGACTACTCGCAGGATTTTTCCTGCACCGCATCGATCCGGGCGGTCACGATCGAACGTCTTGATCTTCCGTCTGACGAGGTTCTGGCGATGGTCCGAGATGGAATGTTCCAAGCCGGCCTGCGGGCCCAGTGAGGAATCAACGCAACTAGAGCAGGGTGTTTTGCAAAAGGCGTCTCGTTGCGCAGAGACCGTGCAACCCACTTGCCATTGGGCATTATCGTCGCGGCGTGACCGATATCCCCAATGCGATTTCCTCTATTCCGGGCCGTCTCGGTACGTCCCTCACTCTGGATAACGGTCAATTGGTTGGCCACTTGTCTTCACCGCGAGCGATTGCGTCCCGTGGCACAGCGTCGATGGCGGCGGTTGCGTTCTTGATTGATGTTGTTGGCGGAATGACGATCGATACCGACCCAAGTTGTTGGGCGTTCACATCAGATCTTTCGATTCGCCTCCCTCTTGCCATTGCGCCGGTATCGATTGAAACGCGAGCAGTGATTCTTCGCAATGGCAGGAGATCTGCAGTTTGCGAAATGCCACTTATGGCCGACGGGGTTGAGTGGGGGAGCAGCCTCATTAGCTTCGCCAAAGTTTCCCGTCGTGATGGCGATCCAGTGAAACCCCCGTTCGATGCGAATGCAGCGGTGACCCGTATGCCATCGGTGCCGCTTGATGAGACGCTTCGTTTAGCGGCGGGTTTCATCTCGCGAGATCGCTCGCGCGGTGTAGTCGCTGCTGAACTTCAGACGGAATTACTGAATCCTGCTGGAGCTATGCAGGGAGCAGTAGTCGCCGGATTGATCGAAGTCGCCGCTGAGGATCTCGCTGACGAAATACTTGGGGGAGACCATCCGTACGTCGTCACAGAGATGGAAGTGCGTTTTCTAGCGCAGAATCGTATTGCCCCGATCGTGAGCTCGGCGCGTTTTGTGGGTCCACCTTCGGAAGGATGCATCCGAGTGGATCTATTTGATGACGATGGAAACGGAAGGCGAACAACATCCGGTGTGGTTCGTGTCGCCCCGAGCCCCAGCTAGTGCTGCCCGCCGGGGGTGGTCATGAAGTATCCCTCCGGTATCGTCTGAGCGGTCGAGACGCCGCCTAGGTGCCCGAGAGGATCTCCCCCCGCATGTCGAATGTTCTGTATCGAATTGGTCGCGTCTGTACTCGACGACGGTGGCGAGTCTTGTTTGCATGGGTCGCAATCGTCATTGCGCTTGTTGTCGTTGGCAAAGTTGCGGGCGGACAGTTCGTGGATCGCCTTCAGATCCCAGGGGTCGAATCACAAAAAGCCACGAATCTCCTCCTCGAAACATTTCCGTCCCAAGCGGGGGGATCGATGCAAGTTGTGTTCCACGTTCCGAACGGAACCATTTCCGATGGACCCGCTGCGTCAGCGGTTACAGCGTCCCTTGAAGCCATGGCCACTGTGCCCCACGTTGTGCAACCGGCTCCCGCTCTTGTAAAGCGAGTTTCTAGCGATGGCACGACTGTCCTAGCAACTGTTCAATTTGACGACGAAGTTCGCGCGTTGCCTCGGTCGGTGTATTACGAGGTCGTTGCTACGACAGAAGTCGCGACAGCCGCTGGTGTTCAAGTTGAGTTTGGTGGTGAGTTTCCGCGAGTTATGGAACAGCCGAGCCTCAGTGGAACTGAAGGAATCGGCCTACTCGCGGCAATGGTGATTCTGTTGTTCGCCTTCGGATCAGTTATCGCGATGGGCCTCCCGATTGGCACCGCCCTCTTCGGTTTGGGCGCGGGCATTGCAGCGATTACCTGCTTGTCGGCGTTTGTCGACATGCCGTCAACATCAGAGATGCTTGCGTCAATGATCGGACTCGGGGTTGGCATTGATTACGCCCTCTTCATCATCACCCGACATCGGGCCGGGCTTCACCGCGGCCTCACAGTGGAAGATGCCTCTGGCCGTTCGATCGCTACTGCAGGCCAAGCTGTGCTCATTGCGGGTGGAACTGTTGTTATCGCGATCTGTGGTCTGGCTGTTGCCGGTATCCCGATGATCACGTTCATGGGAATTGGTGCAGCGATCGTGGTGGCAGTGATGGTGACGTCATCGCTCACACTCCTTCCGGCGCTCATGGGATTTGCCGGACACAACATCGATCGATTTGGTCTTCCAGGCACAAAACGTGTCAGTGAAGGTTCGATAACAAATATCGATGGGGAATATCACGGTTGGGCGCGTTGGGCTCAACATGTTTCGCGTCATCCTGTGGTGTATCTGTTCGTCGGTCTTGCGTTCATGCTTACGTTGGCTGCGCCGATACTTGATTTGCGGCTCGGTCAGACAGATTCAAGTCAAAGTCCCACAACGTCGACGTTGCGACGCAGTTATGACCTGCTCGCTCAAGGGTTTGGGCCTGGTTTCAATGGCCCATTTGTGCTCGCTGTCAACCTTGAAGGAGCAACCCTTCCGCCCGAGCAGGTTGTCGAGCAACTGAGTGCTGCGCTCACCGCTGACCCAGATGTAGCCGAAATCGCACGTGCAGCCGTCGGTCCCGATGGCAAAGCGGCAGTCATTCAGGTCATTCCAAAGAGCGCCCCGCAGGACAAGGAGACCAGTGAACTTGTTGCTCGGCTTCGGTCGTCGGTTCTCCCGGATGCTGTGGCCGTAACTAGCGGCACGGTCTACGTCGGTGGGCAAACTGCGACATTCATTGATCTCAGTGACCGTGTTGCAGATCGTCTCCCACTTTTCATCGGTTGTGTTGTCGGGCTTTCGTTTCTGTTGCTGATGATTGTCTTTCGCTCAATTCTTGTTCCGTTGAAAGCAGCAATCATGAATCTGCTCTCAATTGGCGCGGCCTATGGCGTCATCGTGGCCGTCTTCCAGTGGGGATGGGGAGCGGAACTTTTTGGCGTGCATCAATCTTTGCCAATCGTGAGTTTTATCCCGATGTTTATGTTTGCAATCCTCTTTGGATTGTCGATGGACTATGAAGTCTTCATTCTCAGTCGCATCCGTGAGGAGTACAACCATTCGGGCGACAACACCGAATCGGTCATCGTCGGAATTACGGCGACGGCTCGCGTTATTACGTCGGCTGCACTGATCATGATCTCGGTGTTCATCAGTTTCGTGTTCGGCGGAGAACCGACCATCAAGATGATGGGGCTTGGTCTGGCGACTGCAGTATTTGTTGATGCAACAATCATTCGAATGGTGCTGGTGCCGGCTTCGATGCGCCTTATGGGCAACGCCAACTGGTGGCTTCCAAAGTTCCTTGATCGCATCATCCCTAATCTCGATATTGAGGGCGAAAGTCGTTTGCCGGAAGCGGAATACGAAACTTCAGATCACCGCACCGAAGAGTCTGTTTCGAACTAGGCGAGGTTCAAGCTGCCGTCTCGGCAGCACCGATTTTGCTCTTCGCTCAAGACGTCGTTTTGATTTAGATGTCGTAGTCGACGACCACAGGAGCATGGTCACTCCAGCGCGTGTCGTACGAGGGCGCTCGATCGACGCGAGCGTTACTTGCCAGCTTTGCGAGTTGAGGGTTGACGATCTGGTAGTCGATCCGCCAGCCAGCATCGTTATCGAAAGCTTTACCGCGGTAGGACCACCACGAATAGGGGCCGGCCACATCGGGATAGGAGGATCGAACCACATCGACCCAACCGAGTTCATCGAACCAACTGTCGAAGAACGCCTGTTCTTCGGGTAAGAAACCGGCGCAACCGATGTTGCCCTTCCAGTTTTTGAGGTCGGCTTCACGGTGGGCGACATTGAGATCGCCAGTAAAGACAACGTGACGGCCATCGGCGCGAAGTTCGGTGAGCCGCTCGGTGGCCGCGTCGAACCAGGCCAACTTCTCGTTCATCTTTATCGGAGATGTTTCGTCGCCGGTGTGGGCATACGCTGAGATCACCGTGAATACCTTGCGCTTCGCGGTTTTGATGTCGGCTTCGATCCATCGGCCTTTGTCAGCGAAGGAAACGCAATGTTCGCCGCTGCGAGAATCGGTGATCGGAAGTCGGCTGGCCACAGCAACACCCGCTCGGCCTTTGACCGAGCATTCCGCGTGCACGATGTTCCAGCCCTCTCCCATCAGGTCGGCGACGAGCTCATCGGGTGCCCGAACTTCTTGGAGAGTGACGACATCGGGTTGGCTCTCGGCCAGCCAGTCATGCATGCCCTTGCGGGTGGCGGCTCGGAGGCCATTGACGTTGACAGTTGCGATTCTCAGCACCCGCCGATCGTGTCACGTTCTGAGTTCGGACTGGTGCGTCCCGGTCGCTAGTCTCATGGCATGGCTTCACGTGGAATTAAGGTGTTCATCGCGGCCCTGGCCCTGAGCGCTGCAGTCGTGTCCGGTTGCTCAAGTTCAAAGAAGCATCAGACCCCCATTACTGGCTTAATTCCGCCGGTAACGATGGCAACGACGACCACAACTGCTGGATCGGGTTCAACCACCACGGTGATGGGCACGATGTCAGGTATGTCGGGTTACTGACCACCGCTGCAAAGTAAGTCGTCGGCTGGGGCTTCCCAGTCTCCCTAACTGAATGTGGCATCGGTCACGCGAATGAGGAAGAGTGTCGCCATGGCGACTGACCGCAATCCTCACGCTGGCATTCCGTTTCTCGATGACGATGCAGCCATCGTCGCTGCGCTTGAAGAGGTTTGTATTCCGGCGCTGATGTGCTCGATGGTGCATATGACCGGCGATCCCTCTTGGATCCGAGGAGACACGCGTCCTCGTTTCGCGATGCTGAATAACTATGAGAGCGGATTGACGGTCGAGGAACAGGCCGAGGTTCGCAAACTCGCAGTTCCTGTCATTGCGCAGTGGCGTGATGCGGGTTGCCCTGAACCAGTGGTTCCTTCGCTAAAACTCGTGAAAGAACTCATGGATTTCATGGCTGCTGCGCCAGTGGATCCCGCTGTCGTCGAAATGTTTGCTGATGATCTTCATTTTGATGGCGCCGATAGCGGCGCGATCACGTGGAAAGACGAAGTCCCGTCCGATGTCCGCGACGCGTTCCATGTCGTCGTGATTGGGTGTGGCGAGTCGGGGCTGTTGACGGGGATTCGTCTTGATCAGGCCGGCATTCCCTACACAATTATCGAGAAGACCGATGGCCCCGGTGGCACTTGGCGCGATAACCGTTACCCAGGTGCGCGCGTCGATATCGGCAGTCACTTCTACTGCTACTCCTTTGAGCCATCAGATCATTGGAGCGAGTACTTCTGTCGGCAGCCGGAACTTCGCGGCTACTTCGAACGCGTCATGCGTAAGTACAACGTCGATGAAAAGTGTCGATTCAATACCGAAGTGGTCAAAGCGGTGTGGAACGAGGAATCGTCAACATGGTCAGTTGAGGTTCGCACTCCCGATGGCGCCACCGACGTCATCATCGCAAACGTGATCGTGAGTGGAACCGGTGCCTTAAATGCCCCTCGAATGCCCGAGATTCCCGGCATGGAAGATTTTAAGGGGCCGTCGTTCCACTCGGCTCGTTGGCCTGAGGATCTTGATCTTGCCGGAAAACGAGTTGCTCAGGTTGGTGCGGGAGCAAGTGGTTTCCAAATCGCTCCGACCATCGCCGATGAGGTTGAGCATCTCGATATTTTCCAACGCACTGCGCAATGGATGTTCCCGAATATGAACTATCACCGCGAGGTTCCCTCGGGCGATGCGTGGGCGATGCGTCATCTTCCGTTTTACGCACGATGGTTCCGATTCTTGATGTTCTATCCAGCATCCGGTCTCAGCATCGAGGGATCACGAGTCGATCCAACCTGGCATGACCCTGAAGGCAGATCGATAAGCCAGGCGAGTTTTGAGCGGCGCAGCATTTTTGAAGGATGGATCACAAGTCATCTTAAAGGTCACCCTGATCTGATCGAAAAATCCATGCCCCATTACCCGCCTTCGGCCAAGCGCATGCTGCAGGACAATGGGTCGTGGCTGAAATGCTTGGTGAAGCCGAATGTAGAACTCATTCGCACCGGCATTGAACGTGTGACCGCCGAGGGAGTTGTCACCGAAGACGGTGAAGTTCATGAGGCCGACGTCATCATTTATGCGACCGGCTTTCGTCACAACGATTACTTGTTCCCCATGACGATTATCGGTCGAGATGGAATTGCGCTTCGCGAACAGTTTGGCGAAGAGCCCACTGCCTATCTCGGAATCTCAATTCCGAACTTCCCGAATCTCTTCTGTCTCTACGGTCCCGGAACAAATCTGGCCCATGGCGCCAGTTTGATTTTCCAATCGGAATGTCAGGTGAATTACGTGATGAGCGCGATTCACGAACTTCTCACAACTGGCAAACGGGCCATGGAGCCAAAGGTTGAAGTTCATGACAAGTACGTCGCTACGTACGAATCAGAAATTAGTCAGATGGTGTGGGCTCATGAAACGGTGAAGTTCTCCCATTTCAAGAACAAAGACGGCAAGATCTACACCCTCTCGCCATGGCCAATTCCGGACTATTGGGCGTGGACCCGCGGCGTTAACTCCGACGAGTACGACTTTGTCTGATTCGAAGCTTTCTTTCGGCTCGACGAACGAGTCGCTCTTTCTCCGAGGTCCACGGCTTCGGCGTCGTGAACTCGGAACGATCTTCCGAGTAGGCCGCCAACTTCTCCATGGATTCCGGCGCCTTCATTTTGTGGGGCCTTGTGTCACGGTTTTTGGATCTGCTCGAATTGCAGAAACTGAACCTGCCTACGTGATGGCTCGATCGACCGCTGCTCTGCTCGGTGAACTTGGTTTCACGATCATGAGCGGGGGAGGGCCGGGAATTATGGAAGCAGCCAATCGCGGGGCGAAGGATGTCGGTGCGACAAGCGTGGGTTGCACAATCGAGTTACCAAACGAGCAGGCCTCAAATCCGTACCTTGATCTCGAAGTTTCGTTTGATCATTTTTTCATTCGAAAAGTGATGCTGGTGAAGTACTCCTACGCCTTCGTGGTTATGCAAGGTGGTTTCGGCACTGGCGATGAAATGTTCGAAGCTCTCACACTCATCCAAACAGGAAAGATCGAACATTTTCCTGTGGTGCTCATGGGGGTGGAGTTCTGGGGCGACCTTGTTGAGCAACTTGAGGAAATGGTGAGATCTGGAATGATCTCGAGCAGCGACTTAGACCTCCTGCTCGTTACCGACGACCCTTCGGAAGCAGCTGCTTATATCCAGGAGCAGACAGTGCAACCGTTTGGATTGTCCGAGCGGCTTAGGCCCTTGCGGGTTCTTGGGGAGCCGGCAACGAGAAGTCGCCGCAGGTGAATCTGGCCCCCAAATGGGCGAAAAGCCGGCTTATTGGCCGCCGAGACTGGCGATGAATGAGGCAGACTGGGGGCCACGACCTCGCACCCGAGGCGTTCCTCAGACGGGTAGTTATGAACATCCTGGTGATCGGAGCAGGCGGTGTTGGCGCATCAATGGCGTCCATTGCTGAAGATCGTTCCTTCTTTTCAACATTCACACTCGCGGATATTTCGTTTGATTCAGCTCAGCATGCAATCGATGAACTGGATGATCCTGGGCGGTTCCGGGCCGCAGCTATTGATGCTCGCAATGAAGCTGACATCGTCGCACTGATCACAGAGACAAAGGCCGACATCGTTGTAAACGCCTGCGATCCGCGGCTGAACGAGCCGATCTTCAACGCCTGTTTCACTGCCGGTACGAATTACATCGATATGGCCATGAATCTCAGTGAACCGCACGCGACCGACCCTTACAACCAGGTTGGTATTCCGCTTGGCGCAGCGCAGCTCGCGGCCGATGAGGCGTGGCGAGAAAAAGGATTACTAGCGATTGTCGGTATGGGAGTCGAGCCGGGGCTATCCGACATCTTCGCCCGCTACGCCGCAGATCATCTCTTTGACACGATTGATGAAATCGGAATTCGAGACGGTTCAAATCTTTCAATCGATGGATACGACTTCGCTCCAACATTCTCGATCTGGACAACCATCGAAGAATGTTTGAATCCGCCGCTCATTTGGGAAAAAGACCGCGGATTCTTTACGACAGAATGTTTTAGTGAACCTGAAGTCTTCAACTTCCCTGCGGGAATTGGTCCGATCGAATGCGTAAACGTCGAACACGAAGAGGTTCTCCTTGTTCCTCGCGAGGTGGATTGTCGCCGAGTCACATTCAAGTACGGCTTGGGTGCAGAGTTCATCGATTGGCTCAAGACATTCGCCTACCTCGGACTCGATTCCACAGAAAAGATCAAGGTTGGCGATGCAAGAGTCGCTCCGCGCGATGTCCTCGCTGCGCTGTTGCCGAACCCGGCAGAACTCGGTCACCTCATGCACGGAAAGACATGCGCGGGTACTTGGGTGCGCGGAACGTTCGATGGTGCCCATCGCGAGGTGTACCTGTATCACGTTGCCGATAATGAAACGACAATGCGGGACTGGGGTTCACAAGCAGTGCTGTGGCAAACGGCAATTTGTCCCGTGGTCGCAATAGAACTTCTTGCCAGCGGTGGTTGGGTAGGAACTGGTGTGCGTGGCGCCGAGGCTTTCGATGCTGCTCGCTACCTGAATCTGCTGGGCGAATACGGCTCACACCACGGCATTCTTGAAATGGGCCCAGGTCTGTGGCCCAGCCCGAAGTCCACGGGGCAGCCCGGCTGGGATCGGCCTGTGAAGCGAGCAATCAAGCCCTAGAGCAACGGTCCACACCCAAGGGGAGACAGGGATTGTGGGTTTTTCTCGGCCGAGGCGAAAAAAGTGTGACTGGGACCGTTGACGGTGGCTCCTCCCTTCTGAGATCGCATGGTGCGGTCCGGGAAGGAAGCAATGACCATAAACCGTCGAACCCGCCGCACGATCATTTTGACCGCGATCTTCGTCCTCCTCCTTGCCGGAGTCGTGGGCGAACTTGCCTTCAGTGATCGGGGTGGCATCAAGACTGCCGAAGCGCAAGACGTGAGCGGGGCCATGCCCTCAACTGACATCGATTGGAACGAATTGGCGAACGGCGGCGGCATGATTGATGTTTCCGCCAATGTTACGATGGAGCGCGAAAGTGATGCGACGTCATCGACATCAACTGTGTCGGATCAGCGCGGTTCCACCCCCGACGCCGAGAGTGGAAATTCAACCGGACGAGTGAGCCCGCAACCAGGAATTGTTGGCAGCGCTCCGGTCCCCGGTGTTGTCGTTACCATGCCTGCGCCTGAGGTAACAGCTGAGGAACCGGGAACCGCTCCGGTTCCGTCGTCTGACAGTGGTGCGCCCAGTGAGGGCTGTGGCCACGCCCATGGCGTCGATGACCATGCAGTCGAACATTCTGAACACCACGCCGAGTGCGAAGCCGTATCCCATGGTCATGATGAGGAGGCGCACGAAGACCATCGCTCAAACTCATAGTCATGAGTGCTGGTGACGTCTTTCACCGCCAGTGCAGTCAGTTCAGTGATCGAGACCCGGAGAATTCTCCGGGTCTCGTCGCGTGGAACTGCGGATGGGCGTCAGGGAGCGAAAGCAGCACTGAATTTTTCGCGTCCACATAAAAAAAGTTTTCAAAATGTGTGACTGGTGAAGATCTCGTGGACTCTTCCATTCGAGGTCGCATCGTGCGACCGGAGAGGAACCACATGAAGAACTCACGCAATGTTGTACTCGGAGCAATCGCAGTCTTACTTGTTGGCACACTTGCACTTGCAGGATTTCTTGCAACGAGATCGTCCACTTCATCTACGGAGTCAAACGCTTCCGAAAACGTTCGGTCAGCGTCGTCCCGTACGAGTCAACGTACAACTGGAGTGAACGCGGCAGACTTGAACACAAGCACCGCCGCATCTGGTCTCGCGCAAGCAGCTGACGAGTCTTCTTCGAGCGATTTTGGGTCGTCGAACCCGCCATCGGGGGATTGGACCTCGGCTCCTGCACCAAGTTCGGAGACGCCGGAAACCGGAAGCTCGTCGACTGGCGGCACATCGTCACCATCGAGTGACCGGGGAGTATGGGGACCAGCTGTCCCTATCGTCCCCGACGGTGGCGTTGCCTGGTTTGCTGTAGGCCCCACGCTCTCCTCGCCGATCTGGACGTGTGGCTCCAGGGTCATTGTTTCGATCACAGCGGAGGACCCCAATGGTGTCGTCAGTGTCTGGGGCTCCTATTACATAGACGGTTCGAAGCACAGCTTCACGGCAGCGACACCAGGGAGCAATGTTTGGTCCGCCACGATTTTGAATTGGTCTTTTCGTCCAGTTACGGGCTTGGTCGTCTACGCCAAGGATGGCCTGGGAAACAATTCAAGCCTTTCTGTGGCGACGCTCTGCGCCTGATGAACGGAGGGGAGTCACGTGGAAAGAAAAGTGCTGACGAGGGGGGTGGGTGATGAGCGAACTATCGTCTGCGCCAATGGATGGGGCTCGAAGCTCGAGCAGGTCGATGGCATCGGCGACGGATGCCGAGTTGGTCAACGCCTGCGGGTCGGGCGATCAGGATGCCTTCGCCCATCTCTACGATCGCTACAGCGATCGAGTCTTTTCCTTCTGCCTCACGCTGACTCGAGATCGCGGGCTGGCCGAAGATGCCATGGCGGACACGTTTGTGACGGCGTGGCAGCGAATGAACCAATTGCGCGACCCCAACCAAGTTCGGCCTTGGCTCTTCGCAATTGCCAAGAACCGGGTCTCGCGTCTGGGAGTGAAGTCTTCTCGCCAAGTCGCAGTCGATCCATCGGGGACCGAGATGCGTAGCGCATTCGATCTTGATCAGTCGGCACCTGAAACAGAGGTTTCCGATGCGATAGAAGGCGATGCCGCGGTAGCCCTCGTTTGGGAAGCTGCTGAAGGACTCAATGAGAACGAGCGCGCCGTTCTTGAGCTTTCTGTCAGGCAAGGGGTCGAGGGGGACGAGCTTGCGAGTGCACTGGGCGTATCGCGCCATAACGCAAACGTCATCGCTTCGAGAATGCGGCAGAATCTTGAGCGGTCGATTGGGGCGCTCTTTCTTCTCCGCTACAACGATGATGGCTGCGTTGAGTTTTCGAACCTTGTTGCAGATTGTTCTGGTTCTCTCACGCCGCTTTGGCGGAAGCGAATTTCGCGCCACGCCGATGCGTGTGTGGTTTGCTCGAAGAAGCGTGCGCCGAAGGCGTTGGCAGTGTTCGGCGAGTCGCCAGCAAGCGCGGCGCCGATCTCCGCTCGCACGCAAATTCTTGCGTCGCTCCCGGTTACTTCCGATGGTCTTCCGAAATTCGATACGAGTTCGTTCAGGGCAGGCCGGAACGGATTCCCGACCGGTGGCGGAACTCTTCGCCGCTTACTCTTCGGTCTTGGTGTTGCGATCGTGGCCATTGCTGTGCTCACAATGACTACGATTCAGGTAACCGGAGACAGTGGCGGGTCTTCGCGTCCTCGAGTGGCTTCTTCGGCGAACTCGGCAGCGCAGGTCGTGGATACGACGATTTCGCCTGTTGTGGGATCGGATGGCTCAACCACGATTCAGACGACACAGCGTTCCGGCGCGATGACCGATACATCAGCTAATCAGGGAGTGGCAGGTACAAGTTCAACGGCGAATCAAACCTCAACGATTCAGCGTGACACCACAGCGCCGAAGATTACGTCGGTGTCGTTGACCGCTCAGTCTCTCGTGTCGTCCGCAATTCAATGCTCATCGGTTGGAACCCGAACTTCGGTTCTTACGGTGATGGCGACCGACAATGTTGGAGTCGTATCTGGACAAGCGACGATTGGAGTGAGTGGAGGCGGCGGTTCACTGGTGTTGTCAGGATCCGGTGGAACGGTCAAAACGACAATCGGTCCTTTTCTGAGTACCGGATCGTTCTCAATCATTCAGATCTCTGTCGTTGATGCTGCCGGCAATCGAAGCGCAGTCTGGCCGAATCCGATCTCAGGTGGAATCACCTGCTGACGGGTAGGCCGCTATCGCCGGCGGTACACAGTCGTAGGGGTGGCAGTTTTCATGACCCCGAGTCCGTCGAGGACGCCAAGAACCCAGTGCAGTTCGCGCTGAGATTCAGGAACGGCTTGGTCAGATCCGCGCTGGTCGTAAACGAACACCATTCCGAAGCCATTCCGAGATCGGTCAACCCATGGGTAGAACCCATAGGCGCCATTTCCACTCGTGACGACTCCCACGTCGTCGGCGGTGACGACATCCCGCCAAGTTCCTAGTCCGTAGGTGGGAATGCCGGTGGTTCGCACTGCCGAATCGGCGCTTGTGTTGATACCAACGACGGAATCGTTTTCCATCTCGAGCACTGATAGTTCGGAGAGAATCCGAACGCCGTTTAGGGAACCTTTGTTGAAGATCATTTCAACGAATGTTCCATAATCGGACATGGTGGATTCCGCAGAAGCAGCAGGAACAGGATTCGATTCGGTGGGGTAATAGTTCCCATCGAAGCGCGTGTGTTTCATTCCGAGAGGAAGTGCGATGCGAGATTCAAATGCTTTTTCGAATGATTGCTTGGTAACGACTTCAATGATTCGACCGGCAACAGAAAAACTGGTGTTTCCGTAGGAAAATTTCGTTCCAGGTGGGTAGGACGCTTTCTGAGTTGCAACTTCGTCGACGCATTCAGCGAGTGAAAGTTGTTGCTCCCAGATGCAGCTTGCTTGCGCAATACCGGCGGTATGTGAAAGAAGTTGCCGGATCGTTGCTGATCGGACTGGGTCGGTGAAGTTCGGTAGGAATTTTGAAACGGGGTCATCGAGCGACACCGTCCCATCATCGACGAGGCTCATCATCGTTGCTGCGGTGAGCCATTTGCTTGCTGATGCAATAGGGATCACTGTTTCGCTGCTGTAGGACCCGTACACGGTATTTCGGTATTCGGTTCCACCTGCGACGACGAGGAGACCGGCTCCGTCAAGATGCTCACTTACGACTCTGCGTTTCATCGCAGAATCGATTTCGGGAAATGTCGATGGGCTTTTCGTGTTCGATGAGTGGAACGTCCAACTACATCCAGCGGCGACAACGCTGAACGTCAAAATCGTGAGGACCACGTAGCGGCGTATTGCCGTGACAACTCGGTGGTGAGAGTGAGCGAAGTCGATGTGACGAGTCTTATCGCTCACTGCCGCTGAGCGGTGGCGCCTGCGATGGTTGTTGAAATCCGGGCGCGTTGTGGGGGAGCGTTCGGCTGAACGGGGTTTGAGGTGAATTTGTGCGGCGAACTCACCTGATTCTCACCTCGGTGGGCCATCCTTGAAGGGTGTCAGCTTCGAAATCGCCCTCGACAAAGCAGCGACGCCGATGGCTCGTTGTCGGTGCTGTGGTTGCGTTGCTGGCACTCGCTGCCTTGGGCCTCATTATTGGCCTCCGGATGGGGTCGAGAGTACCGAGGTCAGCGGTTGCCGCTCCTGATGGTGCGGCGATGTCCGTGGCACCTGACGTCATACCGCCATCGACAACTCCTCCAACGATCACAGACTTCGTCAGCCCAGATGCACCTTTAGCGGTTGGGGTCAGCGTGATGAGCTTCACTGACCTGACACGAACGACTCCGTCACGTGGCGATCGTGAAACCCTGATGACTCGTCCGCTCACTGTCACGGTGCGTTACCCGACAGCGGGGATGCCGAGCGAAGAGGAAATTCCTGATGCTCCAGCCTTCGAACCGGCTCCACTGATCTTGTTCGCACATGGTTTTGATATTTCGTCCCAACGGTATTCAGCTTTGTTGCATGATCTCGCTGCTTCGGGATTTGTTGTTGCCGCACCAGAGTTTCCAATGTCAAGCACAGTGTTTGATGGAGATCCGGATGAATATGACATTCCGGAGCAGGCCCGAGATCTTTCGTTTCTCATCACTGCAATGACGGGACCAAATGCGCCACCAGAGCTAGCGGCGATGATTGCTCCAGGGCCGGTCGGACTTGTCGGTCATTCCGACGGGGCAGTCACCGTGCTTCTCGCTGGGTATGCACCTCGTTACGCCGATAGCCGCGTTGCGGCGGTCGCGGCGCTTTCAGGCGACTTCGACACGTTTGGCGGTGAATGGTTTACGACCAGCGATCCACCGTTACTGGCCGTCCATGGTGAATACGACGAAATCAATCCGTTCGAGAGTTCTGAGATGTTGGTGGGAAATGATCCTGGTCCCGCGATGCTCGTTGGAGTCGAAGGTGCATCGCATCTTGGTTCAGTAACGAATTCTGAGACGGAACCGGCAGTCGCTCGATTAATTGCTTTCAATTTCCGTTGGAGATTGGGTGGATCGGTCGAGGCAATGAAGCAGACCTATGCAACCGCTTCAACTTCGCCGTTGCAAGTCGTTTCTAGTCATGGCTGACGTCTAACGAACGCTCCGTCGATGATGTCATAGACGATATCGGCGCGTGTCATCGCGTCAATGTCGTGAGCGAGGATCACTGTGGTTCGATTCTTGCGTGAGCTGATGATCTCGTCGATCACCGAAGAACGAAGTCCGGGCTCAAGGTGTTCTGTTGCTTCGTCAAGTATGAGGATCGGCGAGTTGGAAAGAACGGCACGAGCGATCATTAGACGTTGACGCTCGCCGCCGCTGAGCAGTTCTCCATTTGGTCCGATGGGTGCATCGAGACCGCCGGGTCGGGTATCGAGAAACGGTTGAAAGCCGGCGATCGCGCAGGCATCAAGGAGTTGTTGATCCGATGCATCGCCGTCCCCAACCAGAAGGTTGTCGCGAATGGTCGTGTCGAAGACATGGTCGTCTTGCATCACCGTCGCGACACAGGGTCGAGGCAGTTTTAGGAGTTCAGCAGTTTGGGCGCCCCCGATCGAAATGGTTCCTTCGTGGTGGGGAAGTAGCCCAACGAGGAGTTGCAAAAGTGTGGATTTCCCGGCACCTGATGGCGCAGCGATGGCGACAGTCGCGCCGAACGGGATGGTGAGAGAGGCGTTCCTGAAGACGGGAGCCTGGTTGCCGTAGGAGAACGAAAGATTGAAAATTTCGATCTCTGGATTCGCTGCTGGGTAATCGAGTGATGATTGTTCTATTGCAATTTGTGGATTGGTGAGCGTTGCCGAGGTGGCCATCAGAAGAATCCGGCCCGCGGCGGCATCGGTCTGCGATCGAATGTCGGGGAGGGTGAGCAATGGACCAAGTGCTTCAAATGAGGCAAGCGCGATCAATGGGGTTGCGGTGATCCACCAGATGTTCGGGGTCGAAGCATCTGTAGTTCGGAGTGCAGCAACGATTGTGAGAACACACAGTCCTGTAATACCAACAACTGCGATGTCGAGAAGCGAGCGCGTCTGCGCCAGTTTGTGTGTGAGCTCGGATTCTTGCGTATCAAGATATGCGATCGATTCTGAGAGTTGATCGGTTCTTCCCCAGATCTTGAGTGTTTCCAAACCATCGAACAACTCAGTTGCCTCGGTGAGTCGCTTGGCGCGCAGTCGGATCAGCTGGCCGGAACGTTGACGGGTTTGTGACCAAAGCAGGGGCGGAACTGCTAACGCGCCGACAAGAAAAAAAAGGGCGAGAATGACGGCGCTACGAACATCGATCGCAAGCAATGCGACTACAGCGATGGCCAACGTACCGAACGCTACAAATGGCGGACTAGAGACTCGTAAAAGACGGTCTTGCATCGTGTCGACATCGTCAACAAGTCCTGCGACGAGGTCTCCTCTGCGCTGATCAGCGAGAATGATTGAGTCGGATTCGATGAGATGTTCAAATAACCAAACACGAAGATGACTGAGTACTCGGAACGTTCCAAGGTGTCCGAGGTAGCGCTCGCAATAGCGGCCGACGACTCGCGTCAATGCGAAGAAGCGCACACCCAGAATCGTGAGGGAAAGAGATGCGGCCGTTCCGAGGACCGCTGAACGCGTCAGAAGATAAATCGCCATGGCGAGTAGCCCGATACCTGAGCCGATCGTGACGATTCCCAGCAGGGCACTGAGCGCTACCCAGCGATGAGTCTTGCCAATACGTTGAAAGAGTTCGCGGCCCGAGGCCTTCGATGTCATCGCGGCACCTCTTCGATGCGTCCCTTTTCGACTCGGAACACTCGGTCGGCAAGCGTAAGTGTTGCCGCCCGGTGGGCGACGATGAGGACTGTTCGATCCTGGAGAAACGGACGCAGGGATGAGATCAGCTCGAGTTCGGTCTCGGGATCAAGGTGGGCGGTGAACTCATCGAGCAGGACAAGTGGAACATCTCGAAGCAGGGCTCGGGCGACCGCCAAACGCTGTCGTTGGCCTCCGCTGAGAGTCGCTCCCTCTTCTCCAATCGGCGTGTCGATCCCGAGTGGCAGCTCCGCGACGAAATCTGAAGCGAGAGCCAGTTTGAGAGCGGCATGAATCTGTTCAGTAGATGCGTCGCGATTTGAAAGGGCGACGTTGTCATGGACAGATGAGCTGAACATGAACGGGTGTTGGGGGACTGAGGTGATGTCTCGCAGCCACATATCGGGATCAAGACGAGCAAGCGGTGTGTTGTCGATTGTGATTTTTCCCGCCGATGGCTCGAGTCGGCCATGGAGAAGGTCGAGGACCGTAGTTTTTCCAACACCACTCGGACCAAGAAGGACAACAGTTTCGCCAGCAGCGATCGTGAACGAGACGCGATCGAGAGTGAGGTGGTTAGTCCCCGGGTACGCGAAGGAGACCTCCTCGAACCGGAGCACAGACATCTTCTCGGGAACTACTGGCCGGGCTGGTGTGGTCGGCGATGAACTCGCGATGGGCAGATCGAGGTTCGGGAGTTGAGCGAGCACAGCGTTTCCTGTCTGCCCGGCGTGGTACTCAATCGCCAGATTGCGCAGTGGTGCAAAAAATTCAGGCGTAAGGATTAAGACGGCGAGGGCTGTTGCAAAACCGATGTCTCCATCGATCATGCGGAAACTGACTTGAACAGCAACGAGCGCGGTTGCTGCAGTTGCAGCCCATTCGATGACCAGCGATGTCTGGAAGGCAGTACGCAAAACACTCATCGTGGTGCGTCCGAATCGATCGCTGATCTCCTCGATGGTGGAGACACTTTCAGTTGCTCGACCAAATGCCTTGAGCGTCGGAATGCCGCGCACCATGTCGAGATAAAAGGACCGAAGCCATCCAAGTTCGCGAAAACGTTG
>JAPLAE010000075.1 GCA_026393455.1 Actinomycetota bacterium | reverse complement strand
CGCATCGAGCGCCCGTTCGTTCACTGCCCTCTGAACCAATTGAGCCTGATCGGGCTGGATGAATGTGATGCCGCCAACTTGAAAAGCCATCGCCGAAATCTTTTGATTTTTCAGCGAATACTGCAGGCCTAAGTAGATGCCACCGACGACAAGTGCAGCAAGCCCAAAGACGAGAATCGACCACACCGCCGTAAGTCGGAACCGGATCGAACCCATCCACGGAGGAAGGCGATTCGATGGTCGGTGCGAACGTGAATGCAGACGTGTCCGAACCGTGCTCGTCGCGCGCGTTTGGTCAATCTTGATCTCGCGCTGATCGTCCGCTAGCGGTGGAAGGTGCGGGTCAATCACGGGTCAATCACGGGTCGAGTAGCCGATATCCGGAACCGATGAGCGTTTCGATAAGCGGAGTTTCGCCATCAAGCGAAACTTTGCGACGAAGCGTTCCGACGGTGACGCGCACGGTATTCGTAAACGGATCTGCGTGTTCATCCCATACATGCTCAAGCAATTCTTCTTGTGAAAGAACTTCACCGGCGTGAAGCATGAAATAGCGAAGTAACGAGAATTCTTTGGCGGTGAGGTCGAGACGACGCATTCCACGCTTTGCCTCGTGTCGTGCATCATCAAGTTCAAGTTCGCCAACGACCGTCACCGCAGAAACAGCCCGAGAATCACGACGAAGCAGCGAGCGCACTCGGGCGAGGAGTTCAGGGAATGCAAACGGTTTGACCAAATAATCATCAGCACCGTCATCAAGACCCGATACGCGATCGTCCAGACCATCGCGAGCGGTAAGCATGAGGATTCGCGGCTGGGGATCTGCTGTTGCTCGAACTTTGCGACAGACCTCGCGGCCGTCTGTGCCTGGCATGGTGATATCGAGACATAGCAAGTCATAGGTATTGATCATGACTTTGTCGAGTGCATCGGACCCATCGTTCGAGACATCAACCGCGTAGCCCTCACGGCGCAAACCACGGGCCACGGCCTCAGCCAGTTCAACTTCATCGTCGACCACGAGCACTCGCACGGTGTTGACGGTACCGCCCCCGACTCCCCCGCCCATTGCACTCGGGGGCCCGGCAGCGCCCCAAACGACCAGCGACAAGGTCTCCGCTCGGCTTTATGGTGTCCTTCGGTCCGATGTGGTCCCCTTCCCCCCATGACTGCCACCCATAACGCCCCAACGTCCACGAATCCTTTCCAGGAGCCCCCGATGTCAGATCAGCCCTTCCCCTTAGCGCCTAACGAACCCACGGCCTCGACCGCTACCGAGGCCGCCCTTCTTGAATCGGCGCTCATGGAGATGAAGAAAGTCATCGTGGGTCAAGACCGTGCCATCGAGCGCCTCTTCGTGGGGCTCCTTGCTCGGGGCCACGTGCTTCTTGAAGGCGTTCCCGGTCTGGCCAAGACACTCGCGGTCGAAACCCTCGCCACCGTGATCGGGGGCGATTACAACAGGCTGCAGTTCACGCCCGACCTTCTCCCCGCCGACCTCGTCGGCACACGAATCTTCCGCGCGTCGAATGAATCGTTCGATATCGAATGGGGTCCAGTGTTCGCCAACATCGTGTTGGCCGATGAAATCAACCGCGCTCCAGCAAAGGTGCAATCAGCACTTCTCGAAGTCATGGCTGAGCATCAGGTCTCAATCGCCGGCACCACAAAGAAGGTTCCTGAACCGTTCTTGGTGCTCGCCACACAAAACCCCATCGAGAGCGAAGGCGTCTATCCGCTCCCTGAAGCACAGCGCGATCGATTCCTCATGAAAGTGGTTGTCGGTTACCCAACAGCAGCAGAGGAAGCACAGATCGTGGCTCGCATGAGCGCGGGAGCACCAAAGGCTCAGCAAATTCTGAGTCTTGGACAACTCATCGAGCTGCAGAAATCCTGCGACGCCGTGCATGTTGCACCTGCCGTTGCCGATTACGCGGTTCGCCTTGTGCTCGCCACTCGCGAACCGGCCGCATATGGGCTTCCGGAACTTGCCGAACTCATCTCGTGGGGCGGCAGCCCGCGAGCATCGCTCGGTCTCGTCGCTGGCGGACGTGCCCTCGCTCTCATGAGAGGTCGCGCCTATGTCTTGCCTCAAGACATTTTCGATATCGCTCCCGATGTGCTGCGTCACCGCGTAGTGCCGTCTTATGAAGCATTGGCACAAGGACTCTCCGTCGAGCAGATCCTCGCCCGCCTTCTGTCGACCGTCCATGCGCCAGTCATTGCGCCGTCACAGAACCCGACTGCCGTCCCCGGCCGGTGAGTACCAAAAAAACGGCGGCCCCCTCAATCGACGGAACCCCCGCTGCGGAAATCCTCCGCCGACTCGAAATCAGTATCACCCGCCGACTCGACGGACTGTTACAAGGCGACCATCGCGGACTCACACCTGGGCACGGTTCAGAGCCTGGCGAAATTCGTGCTTATCAACCCGGCGATGACGTTCGTCGCATCGATTGGAATGTGACCGCCCGACTCGGCGAGACCCACGTGCGTGACAGCGTTGCCGATCGCGAACTTGAAACGTGGATCCTCGTCGATGCATCCGCGTCGCTCGCATTCGGCACCGCAACCTGCGAAAAGCGCGACCTCGCTCTTGCGGCCGCAGCGGCAACAGGATTTCTCACCGCTCGCACGGGTAACCGCATTGGAGCGATGACCATCGGACCCGACGGCGCATCCCCGCCAATTCCGGCTCGATCGGGCCGCGTCCATATGCAAGCGCTCTTGCGTCGCGTACTCGGTGCCCTTGATAACCCACAGCCGGGTCGAACTGACCTCACCGCCGGGCTGCGCCGAATATCCGGCACCGCAAAGCGACGAGGACTCATCGTCGTCATCTCGGATTTCCTCGACCCAGGCCTCTGGGATGCAGCCTTGCGAACCCTGGCTCTTCGCCACGATGTTCTTTGCATCGAAGTCGTTGACCCGGTCGAGCTTGAACTTCCCGATGTCGGAATGCTTGTTCTCCACGACACCGTCACCGGTCACGAAATTGAAGTTCCGACAGGCAATGCAAAGTTCCGAGAGCGCTACGCGCTTGCTGCAGCCGAACAACGGGCAGGAATCGCATCACGAATTCGCGCTACGAGCGCTGACCACCTCGTACTTCGCACTGACCGGGATTGGTTACTCGACCTCGCCCGTTTCGTATCTCGTCGCCGTGACCGCATCGATCCGTTGTCACGTTCCGCCGCGCATGGCTCCGGAAATGTCGGAGCAATTGCCGGAGCGACCCTCACCACTGGAGCCGTCCGATGATGGGTATTTCCTTTCTCAGTCCATGGCGACTGCTGTTGCTTCTTGTCGTCGTCGCGCTAGGTATCACCTACGCCGTCTTCCAAAAACGGCGTTCAAAATACGCAGTGCGATTCACCAATCTCGCGTTGCTCGAATCGGTCGCCCCAAACCGACCAGGTTGGCGTCGACATATCGCCGCTGCTGTGCAGCTTTTTGCCCTCGCTGCACTTGTGCTCGCCTTTGCCCAACCAGTGCACGATGTGAAAGTTCCCCGCGAACGCGCCACGGTCATGCTTGCTCTTGACGTTTCACTGTCGATGGAAGCAACCGATGTGAAGCCCAGCCGGATCGAAGCAGCAAAGGCTGCGGCCACTGCATTCCTCGATGACGTCCCAAAGCAGTTCAACGTCGGTCTCGTCACCTTTGCGGGTAGCTCGAAAATTCGTGTCGCCCCCACAACCGACCGCCAACAAGTTGCAAATGCAATCCAGAACGCTCCACTTGCCGATGGAACTGCGATTGGCGACGCAATCAATTCCAGCCTCGATGCACTCGGCGATGTTCCGCCCGCCCCTGATGGCGCTGCGGTTCCGGCTGCAATCGTGTTGCTCTCCGACGGCACCACCACGATGGGCACTGCGAATGCAACGGCAACAAAGCGCGCCTCAGATGAAGGAGTACCAGTTTCAACGATCGCTTTCGGAACAGCGACCGGAACCGTCACCCTTCCAAATGGTCAAAGTGTCAGTGTCCCTGTCGACGCACCTGCGCTGAAAACAATTGCCCAAGAAACTGGCGGCAATTCCTACGAAGCAACCACACAGAACCAGTTGACCGATGTGTATTCAAAGATCGGGTCGTCGATTGGGTTCGACGAAGCGCAGTCGTCACTCACCCAGTGGTTCATTGCGGCCTCGTTCCTCACGCTGGCAATTGCGTCAGGGCTGGCGCTGGCTTGGTCGAACCGACTGCCATAAGTCGGATGCTTACGAAGACACCTTTTCGCTGACTACCTTCGACGAACCACCCGACTGCATGGACACGCCGTAGAGGCAATCGGCTGCTTCCATCGTGCGCTTCTGATGGCTCACGATGACGAGCTGAGCGTCGTTACGGAATTCGGCAACGAGGCCAAGGAATCGACTGAGGTTCATGTCATCGAGGGCAGCCTCGACTTCGTCCATCACATAGAACGGTGACGGACGACTGCGGAACACCGCAAACAAATAGGCCAACGCAGTGAGCGAACGCTCACCGCCCGAAAGTAGCGACAGCTTTCGGACGTTCTTGCCTGAAGGCTTGGCCTCGACCTCAATGCCGGTGAGCAGCAGGTTGTCGGGCTCGGTGAGCTTCAGTCGACCCTGGCCACCTGGGAAGAGGGTCTGGAATAACGATTCGAAGTTTGCAGCAACATCGGCGAAGGCCGCCGCGAAAACGCTGACGATTTCGCCGTCGATGGCACGAATCACCTTGGCGAGTTCACGCCGACTTTCCTTGACGTCTTCGAGTTGCTGTTCGAGAAACGTGTGTCGTTCCTGCAACGCATCGAATTCTTCAAGAGCCAGCGGGTTGATCGGCCCCATCAGGCGCAGGTCGCGTTCGAGCTCGCGTGTACGACCTGCGGCGGTCGCTCCTTCGGCTAGTTCCGGGCAATCGCTAGCAATAGCCACATCGGGTTCGCAGTCGAGATCGCGACGTAACGCTTCCACCGCAGCTTCGATACGCATTTCGATTTCAGCATGATCGATTTCGGCTCGTTGCAAACGCTCGCGAACTTCACCAAGACCGCGTTCTTGTTCCGAACGCTGGCGACGAAGACCATCGAGACGGCCAGCAACACCGCGTGCTGCTTCGGACTGCTGGCGACGACGCTCGCGGAAGTCGGAAAGCCGCCCTTCAATGAGCGAAGAACGATTCTGGACGAGTGCTGACAAGCGATCGAGTGCGATCTGGGTCCGATCGAGTTCCAAACGACGTGCTTCGGCGGCTTCGCGTTCTGCTGCAGCACCGTCAAGGCGGGTCTCAACCTCGGAGAGGCGACCAGTCAGGAACTGACGACGTTCAACAACAGCAACACTGCGAACTTCAAGATCGCTCCGACGGGAACCAACCTCGGCAGCTTGCTCTTCAAGGCGCGAACGAGACTCGGCCATGCGACGAGCAGATGCAGCCAACTCATTGTCGGCCGCTTCAAGTTCGGGGAGCATTCCCTCGAGTTCTGCGATTCGGGAGTCTTCACGCGTTACGCGCTCGGTGAGTTCAACGAGGTGATCGTTCAGCGCTTCGGCTTCGGTTGCAGCATCACGACGATCAGTTTCGGCCCGCTGAAGGCGATCGCCAGCAGCAGTAAGGCGAGAATCGTTGACGTCGAGATCGCGAGCAAGTGCTGCTTCGACCCCTGCGGCTTCGGAAAGTTCTTTTCGAGCGGCTTCGAGGACCAACGCCGCGTCAGATGCACGAACTTCGGCTTCTTCGGCGCGGCGAGTTGCATCGTCAAGCGCAGCACCCGTGGCACCAGCGCCTGAAGAACCAACACGCCAACCACTCATACCGAATCGATCGCCACTGTTGGTGACCACGATGGCATCTGGGTACGCGAGCGATGCATCGACGGCCTGGACCCATCCGCCATCGATCACTACGGCGGATCCGAGAAGTGCATCGAGTAGCGGCTCGACATCGGGACGACGAGCGCGCACATGTCCACGCAACGGAGCCCCAATCGGAGGCGCGGTTCGCGCTGAACGTTCGGCGCCGAGGGCCAGCACGGCGCCGCTCAAAGATTCAGCGCTAAGCGCTTCAAGCGCCCGACGACCAGAAGCCACACCATCGACAACTACCGCAGCTAGCGCCTCGCCGACGGCGGCTTCGAATGCGGATTCCCAACCAGCGTCGATTTCGACGAGATCGAGAACCGTGCCGAGAACGCCATCGATTCCAGCAAGGCGTTCGGTGCCTGCACGAGACCGGGCTTCATCGAGCGCAAGAGCCAATGCTTCAACACGAGCACGCCACGCGTGCTGTTCGCTTTCCGCCGAACGATGTACCGACTCGGCCGCTTCAACTGCAGATTCTGCCTTTGAACGACGAGACTCCGCCGCTTCCATCGACTCGACGAGCGGAAGTTCTGCTGATTCGAGTTCGATCAATTGCGTGCGCAGAGATTCGGTTTCGATAAGTAATTGCGCGGCCTTCTCGGCGAGCGCCGTTGCGCGAGTTGCGATGCGATCTCGTTCTTCGCGAGCCCGACCCGATGCGGTGCGCAACGCAGCGAGTTCGCCGCGGACTTCGGCCGCCGCACCAGTTGGCGCGGGAATACCAGTGGACCACTGTTGTTCAAATGCCAACCGTTCAGCGGCGAGCAATTCCTCGGCGCTTGCAAGTTCAGCGACCAATGGAGCGAACCCCTCAGCCTCGGCTTCAACCTCGGAAAGTTCCGTGGCCAATCGAGCCGCTTCCGCCTCGAGCGAGGCGACAACGCCCTGATCGATCGACGCACCACGCAGACGATCGAGACCGCGGCGACGTTCAGTGAGAACTGCCGACAACCCACGAGCTTGCTGGAACAACGATTCGTACGACGCGAGTCCGTCGCCGAGGTCATCGCCACCCATGGCAGTGAGTTCGGCTTCGACCGACATGATCTGTGCATCGAGTTCCGCCAATGAACGGCGCAGACGTTCTTCCTCACCCGAGAGTTCGGCGCGACTACGCATGCCATTTTCGAGACGAGTGCGCAGACCTGCAAGTTCGCGACCAGCGATGAAGATGCGCAATGCGGTGAGTTCAGAGACGACACCGGCATGGCGACGGGCCGCATCGGCTTGGCGCTCGAGAGGACGCAACTGGCGACGCACTTCACGCAAAAGATCCTGCAAGCGAGTGAGATTGCCCTCGGTCGACATGAGGCGACGCTCGGACTTTTCCTTGCGTCGGCGGTACTTCAAAATGCCAGCGGCTTCTTCGATAATTGCCCGACGTTCTTCCGGACGAGCGTTAAGCACCGCATCGATTTGGCCCTGCGAGACGATCACATGCTGCTGACGACCAACGCCGCTGTCGGAAAGAAGATCCTGGATGTCGAGAAGTCGACAAGGCACGCCGTTCAGCGCGTATTCGCTGTCACCCGAGCGGAACAACGTACGAGTGATCGTGACTTCGTTGAACTCGATCGGGAGCATCCCCGACGCGTTGTCGATGGTCAGGCTGACTTCAGCACGCCCGAGAGCAGCGCGCTTTGTCGTGCCGGCAAAAATCACATCGTCCATTTTTTGTGAGCGAACAGCCGAGGGTGCTTGCGCGCCAAGTACCCAGCCGATGGCATCGACCACGTTGGATTTACCCGAACCGTTCGGACCCACCACAACGGTGACGCCTGGTTCAAGATCAAGAGCTGTCGTATCGGCAAAGGACTTGAAGCCCTTCATCGTGAGTCGTTTCAGATACATCAGACCTGACAGACCTCGCAGTAGAAGGTGGACCGGCTCGCAACCTTTGTCTTGACGATGTCGTTACGACGACACCGACGACATGGCTGCTTGTCTCGGTCGTACACCTGATGATGGCTTTGGTAATCGCCGGCCTTCCCGAACAGATCGACATATTGCCCATCGCTCAGGGTGGAACCGTTGTACTTAATTGCTTCGTGCAGAATCTCCACTAACGAGCGATAAAGGCGACGAATTTCCTGCGTCGTAAGTGAACCGGTTTCACGATCAAAACGAAGGCCCGAGTCGAAGAGGATCTCGTCGGCGTAGATATTTCCGATACCAGCGATCATTGACTGATCGGTGAGGAATGCCTTGAGTGACTGCCTCTTCGAACGAAGGAGGTGACCGAAGTCGACCCAAGACATCGGTGTTTCGACGGGATCAACCCCGAGATTCGAAAGCTCTTCGATTTCCGACGTGATTTCGTCGGGCGTTGCGAGAAACATTTCACCAAATGTCCGAGGATCGACGAATCGAAGTTGTCCACCCTGAGTGAATGTGATCGTCACGTGCGTGTGCTTCTC
The DNA here is from genome assembly GCA_026393455.1 of Actinomycetota bacterium. Lineage (GTDB taxonomy): Bacteria > Actinomycetota > Acidimicrobiia > Acidimicrobiales > Acidimicrobilacustridaceae > Acidimicrobilacustris. The sequence continues at coordinate 493 of JAPLAE010000075.1, read as the reverse complement.
GACCGGATCCTTAATCGCGTTGCGACGCAATTGACCCGACATACGCAGATGCACCACAAGCACCTGTCCGTTGTCGAGCGGCATCAGGAGATATTTTCCTTTGCGCTGTGAGCCGGTGATTTTGGCGCCTTCTAGGCCAGCAACAAATTCTGCGGGGGTCTGTCGTTTGATCGATTTCTTCCCGACCGTTTCGACGGTTTTCACCTTGCGACCGACAACCTCTTTTTCAAGCTCACGGCGAATGGTTTCTACTTCGGGCAATTCAGGCATCGTGCTGCCCACTCTCATGGTTGGGGACGGACACCGTTGACAGATAGTCGAGCGCGGCCTGCGCTGCGGCCTGTTCGGCGACCTTCTTTGATCGACCTTCACCCTCACCGATGACGTTGCGGTCGATCGAAACGCGAGCAGAACATCGTTTCTCGTGATCGGGCCCTTCGGCCCCGAGTTCAAGTAGATCGCGGCCAGATTTGCACTCCGCACAGCGCGATCT
>JAPLAE010000018.1 GCA_026393455.1 Actinomycetota bacterium | reverse complement strand
GAGTGGGAACTTCCTGCACTGCCAACGGCAAAGGAGTTCGACAAGGCGTTGCGATCGTCTTCACTGGTGCGAGTGCTCGATGCTACGGGCACTTCGGCCGAGGCATTGGCCGATACTCGACCGTTGGTGTTGCTCGAGAATCGTTTCAGCTCACAGCGACAATTTGCCGACGAGGTGCTGGTGGCCGAATCGGTGCGCGAACTCATTGCTCATTCCGACGATGTCACCTCGCCTGCGGCGCTCGCGCTTATCGACCGCGAACTCGAAGTGTCAGACGACGACGCTCGTCAGAATGAATTGGCCAAATCGGTGCTCGCTCGTTCATTCAATGTGCTCACCGGCGGCCCAGGCACCGGAAAGACCTACACACTCACCCGTTGTTTGCTGGTCTTTTTGGTGGCTGCTGAAGAGCAGGGCCAAGAAGTGTCGGTGGCTGTTGCTGCACCCACGGGGAAGGCCGCGACTCGGGCGAAAGAACTGCTCAACGAGTTCGCCGACACGCTTGAGAAGAGCGACAACCGCCCGTCCGATGCCGTATTGGCGCAATTGCGGGCGATCAAGCCCACAACAATTCACGGGTTACTGGGTAACAAGCGGGGCTTGAACACGCGTTTCGCCCACGACCGCGAACGTCCGCTGAATCACGACCTTGTGATCATCGACGAAACCTCAATGGTTCCGTTGCAACTCATGGCCCGATTGTTCGAGGCGCTGGGTTCTCGGTCACGGTTGCTTCTGGTGGGCGACGACGCGCAGCTTGAAAGCGTTGAATCGGGTTCGGTACTTCGCGATCTCGTGTCATCTGCAGCGTTGCTCGATGGCAGCGTGTTCGAACTGCAAAAAGTGCGTCGCATCACCGGCGATAATCCGATTGCGACTGTCGCCCCAATGATCCGCAAGGGCGAGACAGAGACAGCGCTAGCCGCAATTCGGAACTCGGGCCCGCAACTCACCTTTGTCGAGACGACAGTGGGCGCGAAGCCGGCGAGTTCGGTCATCGATGCATTAGCCACCACCTACCGCGAAGTCCGAAACCTCGCTCGTTCGACCAAGACCGCCGATCATGCAAAGGCGTTGGAAAAGATTGCGGGCAGTCGCTTGTTGTGCGGCATGCGTCGGGGTCCGCTGGGTATCGATCAGTGGAACGACATCATCGACCGTCGATTGCAGTTGCGATCAGGAGATCTGATGGTTCCTGGCCGTGCATTGCTGGTCACGGTGAACTCGCCGCGAGTTGGTCTGGTCAATGGCGATATTGGTGTCGTGGTTGAAACTGAAGACGGTCTCAAGGTGTGCTTCGGCACCAACGATGAGCCCCGTTACATCTCGACGGTTGATCTGCCGCCGGTTGAGCGGGCCTTCGCGATGACGGTGCATAAGAGCCAGGGATCGGAATACAAAGAGCTTGTGGTGCTGATGCTGCCGAATGAAGGTTCGCCGCTGCTCACCCGTGAACTTCTCTACACCGGCCTTACGCGAGCAGGCGGCAACGCAGTCATCGTCGGCTCAGCCGACGCACTGACCAACGCAATCAACAACCCGTCGGTCCGGGTGTCTGGGTTGGCTGCGTTACTACAAGCCTCACCGGCATAAGCCCGCGCACCGCTGCCGACTTACAGATCGCGTCCTAAAAGACTGAATACTTGACCGCTTGGCCCGTTGTTTGGTTGCTGAGCCAGGAAGAGAGCAAGAGGCGTGACGTCGTCGGGGGTCTTGTGCCAGTCCATACGAATCGCGGCATCGATATTGGGAACATCAAGAATTTTCGCGGCCATTTCGGTATGCACCGGACCAGGAACGATTTCGTTTACGGCGATCGCTGATTCTCGCCACTCCACCGCAAGGCAGCGCACCAACATCGAAACCGCCGCCTTCGAAACGGAATAGCTAGCCCCACCTTTGAATGGACGACGGCCTGCACCTGAACCCATCACGATGAACTTTCCGCCCTGTTCCCGCAAATGAGGTTCGCAAGTCAGAGCGAGATGTTGAACGCTTGTGAGGTTCACATCAACGACGTAGGCGAAGTCATCGATCGGTGAAACAGAAAGTTCGGGCGATGTTGCGCCGGCGTTGGCGACGACAATGTCGAGTCGCCCGAAGGCTTCCAGCGTTTGCGCAACAAGGGCAACGACATCGGCGCGATTGGTGACATCAGCACGAACAGCAATGGCCGTTCCGCCGGCTGCGCCGATTTCGCCGCAAACCAAATCGATCTGATCTTGGCTTCGAGCCGTGATTACAACCTGAGCGCCCGCGTTGGCATAGGCAAGAGCAATTGCCCGCCCGATTCCGCGGCCAGAGCCGGTCACGATCGCGACCTGTCCTTCAAGTGACGTTGAGTGTTCAGTAGCCATTTGTTCCTCCCCGAACCTGCGTCTTCACGCTAGGACGTGCAGGGGAGTGTGTGCAGCGAAACTCTTGACTGTTATTCGAGTCCGTACTTCGGCATTGCTCCCGAGAAGGAGTGCTCGTAGAGCCCGTAACCGACATGTCCGTCGTATTCGAAGCGAGCGGCGTGATCGACAACGGCATACGCGCCGAGCTGACGAATTTCCGGAACTTCGTAGGTGATTCCCTGCACGACAAGATCGGGGCCCTGATACATGCCGTGACGCCAGTCGGGTTCGAGGCCGTAGCCCGTGCCTACCGCAAGGAAGTTCGCGAGCAGCGGCGTGCAACGAATGTCGATGCCTGAATCGGGGAACGAAATTGTCGAACCGGTGAGCAAGCGAATACCGGGTTCAAATTCGTGGGCGTGTTCGGTGCGACCAAGTTGCTCAACGCGACCATCGAGCCACACACGTTCAGCCTGTTCGAGACTGCGTGAGCCATCGGCGCCTTCAGAGCAGATGTAATAGATGCAGTGATCTTCAAAGCGCATGGGGAAATAACTCCACATGCCGCCGGGCTTAAAGGTGTCACGGTAAATGCCTTCGGGCTCGCGCTCGCCGATTGGCCGCACACCCCAAGAACGATCGCGAGAACCCCACGTAGTTTCGGGCTTTACCTCAATGACTTCGCCGGCCACGGTGATCGTGCCCGACCACGAACCCATCTGTGCAAGACGCTGCGTATCAAACGTGATGCGCGTGCCGTTGCGAATGAACTGGTTCGGTTCAGGAATGGCGGGGCCGAACCCTTCCCAAGTGAGATCAAGAGAAACGTCGTGCTCGTTGGGTTCGACAACAAAGCGCAGACGCTTGAGCGGTTCGATCACTTCGATGCGAAGCGGACCAACCGAAATGTCGGAACGATCAACGAGCGGCTTTGAAGCGCGAACAACATGTTGCTTTTCGCCAACGCGCACCGTTACGAACGCGTCGGTGGTCCCGAGGTTGGGATACTGACCGAGACCCATCACGACCATGAAGCGGCCTTGTGTGTCGAGCACGTTGAAGTAGTAGCGGTCGTAGAAGTTGCGATCGCTGGTGGCGACGTGGGCGATCCAGTTGGAGGACTGATGAACGGGATAGTCATCCCAAGGCGTAACGGTCATGTGCGTCTTCTTTCGTGCGTGGTGTGAGGAACGTTAGGGAAAATCTTCAGCGCTCGCCGAGCGACGAGGTGGGGAGAGGGAGATGCGCGTCGAGAAGGCCGATGTAGGCCTCGATGTTGGCGCTGCCGCCAAGCGCACGAAGTTCGTCGGCAGTGCGCCGGCTGTAGAGAACGCGCACTGCTTCCCAGGGACTGACCTCAAGCACCCAGCCCGGTTCGGTATCGTGCGAACGCCAGGTTCCCTCGGCGCTGCGAACTTCGATACTGCCAAGACCAGCGGTTTCAAGAGCAGCAACACAAGAAGCGAGGCTGCTCGGAACCATGACGTCTGCATCGAGTGCGGAATGATCAGGCACGCCAAGCGCACCGCGCAGATCGTGTTCGTGCACAACGAGATCGTCGAACAACACCGCACCACCCCCATTGACCATTCCGGCAATGGTGTCGTTGGCCGAGGCCCACTCGGCATCGAGTTCATCGAGCGAATGACCAGCACGATCGTTGAGGATTTTGTCGATCCAATTGCCCGTGTCTCCCGATGGGAAGTCGCCGGCGCCCAACGCTGCCGGCATCGATACGCAATGGGTGATGAGTTGCAGCGCCGACCAGTCGGGACACGATGGGACTGTTGTGGTCAGTGCCCCGGGCCCGGCAGAGCGAGCGATGTCGAGCATGCGAGCGCGAGTGGCGTCGTAGGCGGGGAAGAGTTCAGTCATGAGGTGAGTCTTTCAGTTTGAGCGTGGGCCGGCGAGAGTCAGGGCGCGAGGTCGGGAATGGCCTTGGGCACGAGATTCTCGGCCGCGCCGCCATCGACTTCAAGCAACTTGCCGGTGATCCAGCACGCTGCGGGCGAAGCGAGGAATAACACGGCGTCGGCGATGTCTTGGGGCGTTCCGTTGCGGCCCATGAGCGTGTTGGCGTGCATGGTGTCACGAATTTCTGCGCCACGAGTTGAAAGGTAAGTGGCGAGTGCATCGGTTTCGATAGCGCCGGGCAGTACGGCGTTGACTCGAATACGGGGTGCGAGTTCGGCCGCCATCAACTTCGTGAGATGCGACTTGGAGTTTTTCGTGAGGCTGTGTGTGAATGAACCGCGCAGCGCATGTTGGCCGGCAACCGAACTGATGTTGACCACACAGGCGTTCTCGCTGTGCAGCAAGTGAGGCGTGGCCAGACGAACGAGTTCAAACGGAACCGACACGTTGAAGTGGAACGACTTTTCTATTTGGTCGACAGAGGTTTCGAGGTACGGCTTTGAAACTGAGCCGCCGGCGTTGTTGACGACAATGTCGAGCCGGCCGAATTCGGCAACGGTGCGCTCGACAATGTTCGCGAGTTCACCGAGGTCATTCACGTTGCCGGGAAGCACAAGTGCTCGACGGCCGAGCGCCCGAACTTCAGCAGCGACCGATTCAAGATCGGCTTCGGTGCGGGCGGTGAGCACGACGTCGGCTCCGGCAGCAGCGAACGTCGTGGCGATTGCCGCACCGATGCCTTTGCCGGCGCCGGTGATGATGGCGACCTGGTCAGTGAGCAGGAATCGGTTGGTGAGCTCGGCTTCGGAAGTCATGGCGACAACGTACGCGTCTCATTGCTTCTCCGCTGAAAATCGGCGAGTCCTCAGCGAGTGAAGATCGGCGCAACCGGCGCGGGTTCTGGTTCTGTTTCTGTTTCTGGTTCCAGTTCAACCGGGATCGGAAGCACTGCGAACGCCCAAGGAAAGATGTAGCCGCTGGGGTTGCTTTGGGTGGGACCGCTCACGGACACGGTCTCGGTGAAGACCCCAGTTGTCGGATCAACAAGTGCTGAGGTCAAAACCGGCTAGGGCGGTTAGGCCGCTTCGATAGCAGTGAGATTGGCGATCCAGGCCTGGGGAAGGTCGAACCAGCGGGCCCCGGCGATGATGCGTTCGAGGTAGTCGGGGCGGGGTAATCCGTGGTCGTCGTAGTTCTCTATATAGAGGTGTAACTCGACGGGCTGGTTCTGGGCCATGACGGTAACGAATTCCCGCCGGTAGTGCCCACCAGCCACGCCTTCGTAACGATCGAGGCGGGCGAGGTCGGCATCGGACACATTCCAGATGCCGCCCCAAACCTGGGCGCCCGGTGACGGGGAGACGGTGGCATAGCCACGGCCACCGATCCGCCAGGCCCAGTTCTCGAGAAGGGCGGGGCCGATAGCGATGGCATCGGGGCAGCGCCAGTCCATTTGCTCGGGATCAAGATTCGATCCGTAAGCGAAATACAGATGGGGATTCAGAAGGTTGTTCAGTTGCATGGGCGACTCCTTAAGTGTTGGTTCAGTCAGATTGTTGTGACCAGTGTTCGTTCATCAGCGCAATTGCGTCGTCGAGTGAAAGAGCGGCTACTTCCTTTGAAGACAACGCAAGAACATGCACCAATTGGTGAGCGAGTCCGGCGGGAAGTGCGGCCGGTGGCGGTGCTGAACCCGATGAGGATCGAACTGGCGCGTGGCCGTTGTCGACACACGTCCAAAATTCGCTTTGAGTTACACAGAGTTGATCGCGAAGGATGTGCGACCACAACGCTTTGCCATAACTGTCGTTGTTCGGTGGGCGTGAGATACGTGTGCGAAGGATGCGCCCATCATTGAGCGCAAGTTCAAAGGTGATGTGGTGCTTGTTCGCACTCTCACGAGCGCTCTGCACCTGCCGCCAACCTTCGACCTCGCAGAAGCGGACGTGCTCGCGCCGGGTGGCGGCGCGGCGCTTCATTGTTCGGCGATGGTGTCGATGGTGAGCAACCAGTCCCGCAATTGTTCGTCGGTACTCAATTCCACCAGCGCTGCGAGTGACCAGTTGTCCTGGTGGTTCGATGCGATATGTAGACGATCATTCCAATCGGCTGCGTAATCGCGCAGCGCGTCGATGAGATCGTCGATGGCCGCGTCGAGGTCTTCACCTTCGCCCGAGACAGGGAGACCCGGCAGGAACGCCGACCAACCGCCACCTTCAGCGGTAACGACTGCGCCGGCGGGACGAAGTGCGGCCAGTTGCGACCGAAGCAGTTCGCCGTCGACAACTGCGAAGCGGGTGTGGTCGCGCTCAAGCGTGGTGACCACACCAGAGTTCGCAGCATCGAGAACCCCGCGGAGGTTGGCTCGAGCCTCGGAATAAGAGGGGAAGTGGCGAATGGTCATGTCCTGAAGGCTACTGCCGATAGGGAGTACGTTAAGTACGTAAGGTACGTCATACCCGGGACGACCAGTTCCAGCTTGCGATTCCGGATTCATAGACAGCTCCTCGTTGCGTGGTTTGGGCCGGGGAAGAGCGAACGGCATCGAGTGCCGTGTTGCTATCGGAGCACTCGGGTGAGACAGCGGTTTGGGCAACTGCCTGCTAGTTCAGGAACTGAACGATCGCTGCATCGATGGCAGCGGCCGCAGATTGCTGGAATGTCCCCGAGCGCATCATTGATGCATCGGTGGCGTTGCGCATGTTCCCGCATTCAATGAACACCTTGGGAACGGTGGAGAGGTTGAGTCCGCCGAGATCGCCTCGGGGCATGATGCCGTTCGTGCCCAAGTAATTCGACACCGGCATACCAGTAGTGACGAACGAGTCGCGCAGCAGTGTGCCGAACCGGTTCGAGGCCGGAGCGATCGCTGCATTCACGTTTGTTGTTTGGGGAACGAGCACGTGGAAGCCACGAGTGCCGGCCGAATCGTTGCCATCGCCGTGAATGGAAATAGCGATGTCGGCGTGCGCGTCGTTACCGATCTTTGCTCGTTGCGTGATGCACGGACCCCAGCCGGCCGAATCGGTGCGCACCATCACAACGGTTGCGCCCTGGGCTTGCAGTAACGCCTGAAGATCTTTGGAAACCGAAAGTGTGAACTCGTATTCGGCGTAGCCCTCGTTCGATGCAGTTCCGCTGGTATCGCAGGCTTTTGTGACGCCATTGCCGGCGTCGACGAGTTGATTGATGTCGGCAGAGTGTGCGGCGTTGCCACCGTTGTGGCCGGCATCGATGGCGATGACCTTCCCGCTGAGCGAATGACGAGCGATGGTCGTAGTGGTCGATGAAGTGGTTGTCGGTGCAGTTGTTGTCGATTCGATTGTCGAGGGATCTTCTGGAGGCGAAGTCGACGAAGAGCTACCGCATGACGAGAGAAGGAGGGCGGTAAGAAGAACCAGGACAAGGCCCAAGAATTTATTCACACCAAGAGATCCTCAAAATTAGTGGTCAAAAGTGATCCTGCCAGAAGCGTTGCATCGGTGTGGGTTCTGCCGCGATAGAAGTTCGACGGAAGACCACAAACTTCAGGAGCTAAAAGTGTCAAGCTTGTCGTATGAGCGGTTCTAGTCGGGCTTGGATGTTGGTAGTGAAAAGTAGTGAGCAAGAGCTCAGCCCCATTGGTTACTCATACGACGATTCAGTTGGTATGTATTATTCTTTCGACAACAATGTTGGGAATAGCAGTCAGATAACTATTGGGGACCTAGTTGTTGTTCGTGAGGATCACTTTGTAGCCGGATGGGCGCTAGTTGAGAGGATCGAACATAGACCGAACTCACAGAAGATTTTGTTTTGCTGTCCGGGATGCAATAAGTCAAACCCACGGTTCCGAACGACAGTCACCCCTGCTTTCAAATGTGATGAATGTAAGTCAGAGTTCGAACAGTCTCAGATTCTCCAGCGGGAGCTTGTGGTTACAGAGTTCAAGGCTTTTTACGCGAATTCCTGGCAAGAAGCTGTCCGCCCGCTCTCAATCAAAGATCCACTTGTTTCATCTGCACTTTCAACAAAAAGCACCTTTTCCTCGATTCGGCCGTTGTCGATCGAGGGAGCGCAGAGAATCATTCACCAGATTTCGGGTCGAAACAGGCAACCAGACTTCGAATTGGGCGACGAAATCGTGAATATTGCGGGTGGACATGTTGAGGTGATCACTCGACGTAGGCGAGGGCAACGAGAATTCCGATTGCATTTGTTGCAGCGTTTCGGCGAGATGTGCGCCTTTTCCGGAGAGCAACCCGCAGAAGTTCTCGAAGCGGCGCACGTAGTCAGCTTTGCGAAAACAGGACTTCACGATCGTGATGGCGGACTGTTGCTAAGGCGGGATTTTCATACGCTCTTTGACAGGCACTTAATGACCGTTAATCCTTCAACATGGCAAATTGAAGTGGCACCAAGTCTCAGTAAGTTCGAAACCTATCGATGTATCTCTGGAAATGAACTCTTGGTTGAAGCACGACACCGACCTAGAAGTGAGATTCTTCAAGCGCATTATGTCGAGAGCCAGAAAGTTTTTGAGGTAGCCGGATAAATCGTCGAGCGAGTCTTCATCGAGGACACGCTCTATTTGTTGATATGGCAGTGGCGCCTGTGCCAGGCAGCCGGGTCGGAAATGCTGGGTGTTGTTTTCATATCTGAGGAACGCACCGAGAGATCCGATATGTGCACAGGAACCGAGCTTTCCAAGCAAAATCTGCTTCGAAGACAGTAGGTTTGGTGTGGAGCGACGGGTTTCGGCGAGGACTCGTGTCATTTCGGCTGGCTCACGGCGGGTTGACCCTTGGGGGCAGCAATGAGCCAGAGCGAACAAGAGTGGTCGCAAGGAACGAATTCGATTCCATTCGTTGGGGTCGTCACAGCTGTCCTCGTCTTTGCCGTTGCATTGGCAGCGGCATCGCTTGTTTTTGCGCTTGCAACAAGCGATCAAACACCGAGTGCGGGCACAACGGTAAATGTGACTGTCAAGGAATATTCGGTGACCGCGCCGCCAACTGCGCTTGCTGGCGATGTCACATTCGTGGTGACAAACGCGGGAACGATGCCCCATGAATTGTTAGTCGTACTTTCGAATGCGCTTCCTGGACAGATTCCACTCACCGACAGTGGAGATCCGCCGGTGCCCGTAGTTTCCGGTGCAGACAAAATCAGTGAAGATGGAAGCGTCGGTGAAACCGGTGGCGATCCTCTTGAGCCTGGTGAAACACGAATGTTCACCGTGACGGATTTGGCGGCGGGCAAATACCAGTTGTTATGCAACATTGCCGGCCACTACAAGAACGGCATGTGGTCTGCGTTTCGCGTTCTCTAAGTGAGTGGGTGAACCGAATGCTGGGCAGCAGTTTTCGGCCTGAATTCGGGATTCTCACCAATTTTCCGTGGTTTTCACACCTTCCTCTCACCTTTGAGGCCGATGCTGTCCCTATGAGCAAAACCTCTGAAACTCCAATTCCAGAAACCCCGGCCGCTCCTGTGGCAGCCGCGGCTCCCACAACTGCACCAAAGTCAGGTCGAGGAAAGCTTGCCGCTATTGCCGGTGGAGCTGCTGCGATCGGTCTCGTTATCGGTCTCGGTATTGGTTGGCTGGGCTTTAGCAATGAACACCATGAAGGTCGTCGCGGTGGGCCGGCGATGAGTCAGCAAGGTCGCGGCGGTCAAGGCGGACAGAACGGCGGTGGCCAGATGCCTCAAGGTCGCGGAGGCAACTCCGGCGGCGGCAAGATGATGCCTGGTGGTCAAGGCCAACAGATGCCGAACGGTCCGCGAGGCCAGATGCCGCAGCCCGATACCAACGCACAAGGTGGAGCGACCCAGCAGAGTCCTCAAACCCAACCTGGTGCAGTAGCACCCAACTAACTGCAGGGTGAACAGCGCTTCGCGTGCTTACCCGGGCTCGCGAAAGCCATTCAACCTGTACCCAAGTCGACCCGGCCACCCCACACGCCGGGTCGACTCGCGTTTGGGCGCCGCTATCGATCCTGCGATGGCTAGCGTTGAGGGAGGTGGCGGCGCACTTGAGCGTCTCAACGACGAATGGCGGTTGACATGAGTGATAGTTCGCAAGGACCCGGCTGGTGGATGGCGGCTGACGGCAAGTGGTATCCGCCGGCACCCCCCGCTCCACCGGTACCACCTGCACCACCCGCGCCTCCCGCACCACCCACGTTTCAAGCACCCGGAGCCCCGCCGGCCTATTACCCCCAGGCCACGGGTCCGAAGAATGACGGCATGTCGATCGCTGGTCTTGTTTGCGGCATCTCAGGTTTAGCGACGTTGGTGCTCTGCGGCATCGGGCTCATTCCCGCAATCCTTGGAGTGGTCTTCGGCATCATTGGCATGAAGAAGGTCGATGCATCTGGTGGCGCGCTGAAAGGCCGAGGCATGGCGCTTGCTGGCGCAATCTGTGGTGCAGTGGCGATCGGACTTTTCGTTCTCTACATCGTCATTGTCATCCTCAACTACTGGTCGCCAAACTCGAACTGATTCAGTTCAATCAAACGATCAGTTTGCCGGCGGCAACTCGCCAGTTGCAGCAGGCGCTGGGCCGAGACTGTTCAACTGTTCAGTGAGTTGATCAACGTCGCTCTGACAATCGGCTTCAAGTGACGCGACATCATCAGTCGCGCGCGCAACGGCAAGGTCGATCCAGAACTCGAACAACTCACGGTTCGCACTGTCGATACCAACGCCGCTGATCTTCTGGCGGTTCGAAACAGCTATCGCCGTCCAGCCTGGGTCGTAGTGCGTGACGCTCAGGAGTTTCGACCACGTCCATTCACGAGACTGCTTCTGCCCAGCGAAGATGGCGCGCGTGCTTGTGACAGTGAACGTTCCGGTATCGATAGCAGTTGGCGTCTCTTCACCCTGTTCAAAAGTCCCCTTGGACGCGCCAACTCGGTAACGCAACCGTGTGCCGGGGATGGGCATCGACAAGCCCTGACTGCGACCGTTCCACTGGCCAGGGCCTTTCTTCGGTTCGACCAAGACGGCATCGGTGACATGGCAATAAATCGACTCACTGGCTTTGACCACCACATTGATGTCATCGGGCTTGTCGGCACCAGTGACGCCGTGGAAGTTCTGCACCGCATCAAGGCGAGCTTTCGCGAATTCGAGTTCATCGAGGATTGGTTTGCGCAGTGACTCTCGCTCGGCCGCGAGTTTGGCGGCCCGTGTGGCCTCGGCCTTTGCTTCCCGCTCGACTTTCGCCGCTGCCCGCTTGGTTTTGTAGTTCTCGAACACTGATGCCTCCGTCGATCCGCCTCTTCTGACCTTAATGAATTGAAAACGGGAACGGGCCGCCCCCATTCCGCCGGGGACGGCCCGCCTGGCTCCCGCCATACTGCCTCGAAGCCTGAATTAGGCAGCGAGGGCGAATGCGCTGGCGTGCACTACAGCACCGTCAAGCGTGAGTGCTTGGGCCACCATGCGAGTGGTTTCCATGTGCAGCTCTTCACCGAGACCGACGCCCGGTGAACTTGTTCCGCGTGCAGTGCCGATGCGAGTAACGAATCGCAATGCACGAGACACCGAAGGACTGCCTTCGATGCGTTCTGGTGCATCGAGCAATGCCGCACGAATCAGCGCCTCCCAATTTGCGGCAAGCAATTCGGGAGTAGCAAAGATCTCGGCAGCAACGATGCGCTTGCCGTGACCGAGCACAATGCCGCACTGGCCTGGCAACGGGCCCACGCCAACGAGTTCCTGTGCGGCGATGGCCAAACTGCTGTCGGCCTCGAACAGCAACTCCGACGCGTGCATCGCACGAGTGGAGGAGTCGACCTTCAAACGGTCGAGCTCATAATCGATGCTGTTCCACACGGCGCCTTGATCGGAAGACTTCGTTCCGCCGCGTTTCACCGAATCACTCACGGTCATGTTCTTGACTCGGCGCACACGACGCGGCGCAAACGTGCGACCCCGTTCGAATGCGGAACGGCCATTCCAACGGCCCGCCTCGACACACGACACCGGAACGTTGATGGTTGCACCACCAGGTACAAGTACCGAAACGTTCAGCACTCGGTTCTGCTGACCACCGGTGACGGTTTCGCCCTCCACCAACAGCGCCGGACGCTGCCCGGAGTTGGTGACAGTGATTGTCGGGACTTCCGCCGAACCTTGCTCGGTGATTTCCACATCAGATGGTCGAGCGGCAATGTCGATGCCCGCTCCACCATGGAGATAAATGGGATAGAGGGAAACTCCACCCCGAGTAATCGGACGTCCTACCGACGCCCGTTCCAACTGTTCGATCGCCATGGTGGCAACCTCCTCGCCTTGTTAGATGTGAAACGCACGACCGCGGGCGAAATGTGCACAACGATCAAAATTTCCAAGGCGGGCTTATGATCTGAGCGAGCTACCGAGTTCTATGTAGAAATCTGTATAGTTAAGCCATGGCCTCATCCGTGACCTCTGCGGCCAACTCGGCCGAATCCATCACCGTCACCGAGGCCTCGCGCCTGGGGGTCTCCGATCTGGTGCGCCGGGCCAGCCAGGGCCACGACATCGTGGTGGAAAAGCACGGGACCCCGTTAGCCGCGGTCGTGGGTCTTGCCCGATTCGAGGAACTCGAAGAACTCGAGGCTGATCTTCGTAGCGCCGCGCTCGTTCTCGCTCGGTTGGCCACCGATAACGGCGTGCGAGTTGGTCTTGACGAGGTAATTGCTTCGCTCGGGTTCAATCGGGCCGAGCTTGAAACGGAACTCGACGCCGACCGCCGCGCCGGGTACCTCTAGGCGATTCGCTCCGAGCTCATGGCAACGTCTCGCGTCCGAGTGCGCTTTCTTGAGCCTGCCGCCCACGACCTGACGATGCTGGTTCGGTCTAACCCGCAGATCATTCGTCAGTTGGTGAAACGGTTACTTGCGATCGAGACTGATCGAACAATCGGCGAACCAGTGCTTGGTGATCTCATCGGACTCCGCCAAATATCAGTTGGTGATGGCCAGGGACGGATTCTCTGGCGGGAGATCACCAGATCGAATAGTGACGTCATCTGCGAAGTTGCTGAAGTATGGGGACATGGAGCGCGTGTTGCGTCGGCTCTTTATGCAGAGATGACTCGTCGTGTAACAACGCTTCCCAAAAATCCGCAAACGATCGCGCTTTCCGATGTCATCGAGTCGCTAGGGCGAACCTCTATGGGGCTGCGCGCCCCCGAGCAACAACGTCGTGAACCAGTGCCCGAGTGGCTACTTTCGCGCCTTGTTTATACCGCAGGAATTGCCCGTCGTGATGTTGAGTCACTCGATGCAGAAGCTGCTTTGGAACTCTGGGAGCGCCACATCACTGGTGACAAGTTGACCGGTGAAGCTGACACGAAGACGTAATTACGCCGCGATCACGTAACGGATGATGGTGTTGCGTGCGGCACCGAGACGACGTTGCGCATACGCGCGGGAAAGACTCACCATGGGAGCTGCCTCGACCACGGTGTAACCCTGAACATCAACCAGGAAAACAAGTTTGCGTTGGTTCTCGTCGAGCAATGTGAGTGCTTCACGCACTTCGAGTGCATCGACGGTTGACTGCTGCGAATCGGCAGCAATGGTGACAGCATCGACAAGAGCCTCGTCGATGGAATCGATGGAACACACCTGGCGACCAGGCTTGGCCAAATCGTCGGCGGGGTCGCGGTACATACGGGCACCTTCGCCTTTTTGAATGCGCTCGGTGCGGCGCCAATCGTCGGCGCGTGAACGCACCGCCACGTTGGCGAACACTTCTGGTTCGTACGCAGCCATGATCTGTTCGGTATTCGCCAAGAACTGCTCGGCCACCATCTGTTCGACGTCTTCGGAACCTTCACGACGTGCATTGATGATGCGTTCGACCTGGGCCCGCACCCTGATCCAGTACTCGGTACGTGCGATATCGGCAGCGGACTGCCGACGGGCGGACGGATGATTTGAACTTCGTTTCAATGGGAACCTCCAGCTAGGCGGATAGGGGGTGGAAGCGGAATTTCAACCTCGAACTCAGTATGACCAGAGGGTGTGACAGTCCCCGATCCCAGTGCTGGGGCGGGATATCGATGCACGTTGAACTGTGCGCGCTGAATGAGCCCCGAATCTGATCGGCGCTCAATCAGTTAGTGAAATGTCGACTCAGCCCGTGAACGCGGGGGTGATCGAAGGGACGCTACCGGTGCAGGTGGCTAACGGTCATAAATGGTGACGCGATGAAGAATGCGAGGAGCTTCTTCGTAGTCATTGACCGCGTAGTGCATGGTGCAGCGGTTGTCCCACAGCGCCGCGTCGCCTGGAGTCCAATGCCATCGGGTGTTGAACTCGGGCTTTTCGGCATGATTGAACAGTGACGCAAGAAGGCCGATGCTTTCGGTCTGGCTCATGTCAACAATTGAGGTGGTCCAACCGCGATTAACAAACAATGCCTTGCGACCAGTGACGGGATGAACCTTCACCATGGGATGCGGGTTGAGCCCGGTGAGGCCAGGGCGACCATGCATAGCGTCAAGACCATCGATGAGTTCCTTCATGGCCGGAGCAAGCGCGTCATAGGCGTTGTACTGATTCGACCACAAGGTGTCGCCACCGGTCGACGGACAAATTTGCATCGCTAACAACGAACCGTTGGGCGGAGTCTTCGCGAAGGTCACATCGGTATGCCACGCGTTGGCTCGTCCCTGTGGGGTTGATGCATCGAGAACGAGAACCTCACCGTTCTGCCCCAGCGTCGGCTGGCCCCGGTAGTCCTCGTCGCCCGTTGTCGTCGCGGCGAGACGTCCAAAGGTTTCGCCGAGCGCAATGTGCTGATCGAGGGTGAGGTGCGCTTCGGGAAAGAACAGCACCAGGTGTTCGTACCACGCGTGATGTAACGAGTCGACGAGTTCGTTGCTGATGCCACTGGAAAGATCAAGCCCAGTAACGGTGGCGCCAAGTGCCGCGGGCAGGGGAGTGATGGTCAGGGCCATCTACTGATTGTGGCTCGCTTGTGGCGAGACCGCACGCGAGATGAGCCCAAATGTGACTCAATAGAGAGGTATGGCGAAACGAGTCGAATCGATAAATGCAATCACCTTGATCACCGCCGATATGGCAGCGTCGGTCACTTTTTATGAAGTTCTGGAGTGCGAGTTGGCCTTTGGTGGTGCCCAAGCGTCATTTACGACACTCAGACTTGGCAATGCGCAGTTTTTGAATCTGCTCCTCGACGCCACTTGGGTTCGACCAACGCAGGGGTGGGGCCGATTCATTTTGTGGGTCGACGACGTTGACGCCGCTCACGACGCGTTCATCGCCGCTGGATACACGCCGACGTTGGCACCGTCAGATGCTTCGTGGGGAGAGCGGTACTTCCACATCGTTGATCCCGCCGGACACGAAGTCAGCATCGCTCGCCGTCTCCAGGTTTGAGCCTTCGATCGGAGCAGGCCGAACAAGAAGCGCGACCACAACGATCGTTCCTAATACTGCGGCAATCCCTGAATTTGCGATGACGGGAAGTTCTCGTGAACCGATGCCGTAGGTGAACCACAAATACGACGATGCTGCGAGAAAGGCCCACGCCACCACAGAGATTCCTGGACCTCGTCCGTGACGAAGTGAATAGCGGATTTGTGGAGCGCTAACGAGCAGCGAAGCGGGAATGCCGATCCAACCAGGAATGTTCTCGTTCACCGTTCCGAGAGCGATGACGATGACCAGCGAAAGGGCGATGCCCGCTTCGGCAAGAATCCGCGTTCGTCGTGGCCGATCATGGAGCATGAACCACGTGAGTGGGACGATGAGAACAACCCAAGAACCATTGGCGATGATTTGCTGCGGCGAGCGAACCGAAACTCCGTAGCCAAACCACGCCACGGAAGAAATGGTGAGAAGAATCCATGTTGATGGCGAGATGCCGGCAGCGGTTCGAGACTTCAGCATTCGAGTGGTCTGGGTCGACGAACTGATAATTGATGCAATGGCGGCGGCGGCGCCGGCGATCTGGGCCCAGAGCGGAATCACCGAAGGTTTCTAGACGAAACCGAGCGGCCCGTCGTGCATCTGCGCTCGATCAGTTGGCGTGACAACATGAGCCCATGACGACACCTCAGGTCTCTATTCAATTGCGCACATTCCGTCAGAACGATCCAGGGTCGTTTTCTTATGTCCTTGATCAGGCCCGAGCTGCCGATGTGGCGGGAATTGATCGTGTAGCCGTGAGCGATCACGTTGCTTACGGCGAGAACCTCGAGGCCTATGGCGACCCGAAGAAGGGTGGCTCGGTTGGTGGCAAGCAGCCCACCGATTCCGATGGCAACTGGCTTGAGCCCCTCACTGTTCTCACCGCAATGGGCGCGCTCACCGAGCGAATTCGCCTCAACACTGCAATTCTGATTGCCGCATTGCGCACGCCGACCGTGCTCGCCAAGCAGGCCGCAACAATCGATGTGCTCACTGGCGGTCGTCTTGAACTCGGCGTCGGTGTTGGTTGGCAGAAAGAGGAATACGACGCGTGCGGGCTCGATTACGACAACCGCGGGCGTCTCCTCGATCACACCATCGAGGTGTGCCAATTGCTGTGGCGCGAGCAAGTTGCCACCTATTCATCGCCAGAACTGTCATTCGAAAAGATTCATCAGATGCCGAAGCCTCGTCAGGCCGGAGGCGTTCCGATCTGGATCAGCGGAACAATCAACGCTCGTGTGATTCGTCGTCTTGCCGCATTCGGTTCAGGTTGGATTCCGTGGGGTGCCGATGGCGGCGATCTCGTCAACGCCATTCCGAAATTGCGCACTGCAGTCGAAAAGGCTGGTGGCGATCCGTCGTTCCAGGTGCAAGGCCATGCCGCCGCAGTTCGCGATGGCGATGGAAATCTGGATCTCGTCGCCACGATGGCTGCTTCACGGCCAATGATCGAAGCAGGTGTTACCGATCTTCGTGTCACGGTGAATCATCCGGAACAGTACGAAGAAGCGCTCGACGTCTACTCGGAGGTTGTGCGGGCAGTCCGCAACGAATTCGGCTGATCGATTTCGTTAAGTAAAGAACAACCGGCTTGCGGTTGTGTTGAAGAACGAGTTTCGTGACGCGTCGTCGAACGCGCGCGTGGCATGGCGCGCGAGCGCAAGTTTTCCTGCGTAGTCATGGCGTTGATCTTGCGGATGATCTGATCCCCAACACAGTCGGTCGGCACCGAACACTTCGGCCAATCGCTCGATGAGTATCGCCGCGTCACCGTCATCTCGTTCGGCCGCTTCAAGAACATAGGAAGTCACCTTCAAGTGAAGTGAAGGAATGTCTGCGAGTGCGAAGAGCATTACTTGGCCATCGCCCTCGACCATGTCGGTGAAGCCGCAGTGATCTATCGCGACGCTGACACTCGGTGACTGTTCCGCGAGAGTACTGAGGTGTTTGAACTCATTGGCAAAGACCGTGGGAACAACCACCAGATTGTGTTCAGCGGCGAAGTCCCAGACCGCAGCAGCGCGACCATCGGTGAGCCAGGTTGGCTCGGTTCCGTCAACACCGAAGAGCCGAACACCGGCAATCACTGCACCACTTGGTGGAGCGTCACAAAGCGCGGCGAGTTCGGCAACGGGATCATCTGCATGCATAGAGACGGCAGCGACAAAAGCAGCGCGATCGCTATGAGCCGCGGCTGATGCTGCGGCATAGGAACAGTCGTAGCCGTACGCGCCTACCGCTTGAACAAGAACGAGGCGACCGATACCGTTGGCATCGAGTTGGCTGAGTACGTCGTCGATTGTTGCGCCCGATGTCCACCAACTCGTTGCGAGATCTGAGGCAGAGAGCGGAAAGCGGGGGTCATCACTGATGGCCACATGCGTGTGGGTGTCAATGATCTCTTGATGCCCGGGGACGGTGGCCATGCGCCACGATACGGTTTCAGCACGCAAGGCGGGGCTGTACTCGCTGGGGGTGTGTATGTCTGAGGTTATTGAGAGAGACCGTCGCTACGAACCTGAGTTCGTCGACATTGCCGATGACTCGCCGGAGGCGATGTTTGGCCTGCTTTCTTCGCGGGGACTTGGCGACGGTCTTCCAGTCGTGGCGCCAACCCGTGAACGGGTGGAAGCGATGCTGCAGTTCGCCACCGGCGATGCCGACGAGGTGCTGTTCACGTTGCAGCCGCGTTCGGGGATTGTCACTCGACGCGTTGTGGCCATTAACGCCGTGATGGCTGGTTGTCCCCCCGAGGTGTTTCCTGTTGTGCTCACCGCACTGCGAGCGTTAGCTCGACCCGAAGTCAATCTTCGCGGTGTGAATGCAACAACGCACCCGGTTGCGCCGATGATCATCGTTCATGGTGAGATCGTGAAGTCCGCTGGGTTTGCTTCTGGGGTCGGCGCATTCGGGCCAGGCAATCGAGCCAATGCAACTGTTGGGCGTGCGGTTCGTCTTGTGTTGTTACATGTTGCAGGAGCCAAACCCGGTTTTGGAGACGCAGCAACGCACGGTCAACCCGCGAAGTACACGTTCTGTGCGGCAGAAAATCTTGAAGCAACACCGTGGGAGTCCTATCCGCTATCACGGGGCGTAACGGCACCGAGCGCGGTCACTGTGCATTGCGGTGAAGGTCCGCACAATGTGCACGACGCTGGAGCTGCCGGCGACCCCGCTCTCATTCTCGACAAAATTGGTTCTGCGATGACCTCGCTTGGTCAGAACAATGCGCCGATTAGTCAGGCTGAGTACTTCATTGTTCTTGGCCCCGAACACGCAGCGAGCATCGCTGAACGAGCCATGACACGACGCGATGTTTCGAACTACTTGTTCAATACCGCCCGCATCCCCGCCTGGGTGTTCCGCAAACATTTCCAAGAACTTGCGTGGGCGAATTGGATGAAGGCCGTTGACGACGAGGAACTTCTGCCAATGACCGGCGATGCTGACAACATCAGAGTGCTGGTATCGGGCGGCCCCGGCAAACATTCGTTGGTGGTTCCCTCGTGGGGAATGACTCGCAGTGCAACACTGCCGCTGGAGGGTTGACCATGACTGTTTCTGTGTACCTCCCCGATTCTGAACCCGGCCCCATCTCAACCTCTCTTGCGGCGTCGCCGTCGTCTTTGAAGGGTCTGCGCATCGCCGTTCTTGATAACGGAAAGCCCAACGCCGATGTGGTGATGATTCATGCCGCCGAAGCACTGGCGGCGCGTACAGGTGCAGTGGTTTCGGTCATCACCAAAAAGGGCCCGCTTGGCCAGTCTGCGAATGCAGCGATTCCGTTAGCGGAAGATCGTCTGGCGTTACTTCTTGCCGAGGCGGACATCGTCATCACCGGAGCAGCCGATTGTGGTTCGTGTACTGCCTATTCCGTGCACGATGCCATCGAACTCGAACGCAATGGCAAGCCCACGGTTGTGGCCACAACCACGCAGTTCGAACCGGTGGCCAAGACATTGTCGACAAGTTTCGGAGCTCCCGACACACGTCTACTTGTTCTTCCCCATCCAATCGGCGGCACTGATGAACCCACACTCAACACATGGGCCGAAGCGGCCGTTGATCAACTGATCGCCCTGTTCACCGGGACCACGCAATGAGTATTGAGATCGATCTTTCTGGTCGCAATGCAATCGTGACCGGTGCTGGCGCAGGCATCGGTTCAGAAATCGCACGTTGGCTGGCACGAGCGGGCGCTCGTGTGGCTGTTCATGACATTCGTGTTGAGAAGGCCAGCGAAGTTGTTCGCTCTATTTCGGTTGACGGCGGCGACGCCTTTGCCGTTATTGCCGATGCCCGTGACGACCAAGCGTTCGCGGACGCAATTGATGATGCAGTGCGTGGATTCGGTGGTCGCCTTGATATCGCCGTGAACAACGTCGGAATGTACGGAGAAGCATCACCCGGACCATTCATGACACTTGATGGCGAGCATTGGCGCGAATTAATCAATCAGAATCTTGTTGTTACTGCGCTTTCTGCTGCCGCCGAAGCACGACACATGGCGGCAACGGGTGGCGGAGTGATCTTGAACGTGAGTTCGGGCGAAACCACTCGCCCCGCTCCGTTCATGGCTGCCTACGGAGCAGCGAAAGCAGCTATCAATCATTTGACGCAAACAATGGCGGTTGAACTCGGACCACAAGGCATTCGTGTGAATGCGATTGCACCGGGCACCACGCTCACCGAAACGGTCAGCGGTGTGTTCGACGATGAGCATTTGCAGGCACTCGTGGCTGCAACCCCACTGCAACGAATGACGGAATTCGATGAACTCGGACGTCTTTCGGTGTTTCTTGTGAGCGATCTCGCTCGTTGCATCACTGGCCAATTGATTCTGGCCGATGCCGGAGCATTTCTTTCTCGCAACCGCCCATCAAACCCATCGCCGCGGAATCCAGGTGGAGTGCGTTAGACCAGATCAATCATGCTCATGATGATTCCCGGATGGCGATCGAACGGATTGTGTGGTCAGCCTCCCACTCAATCACTGCGTGAGCCAGCGGTCGGTTGGGTTCGATGTTGTCAACAAGGTTGGGAAGATTCACGAGGTCCCAAGCGCCGTTCGCCATCTCAAGAAAGAGTTCGTCGGCGACGTTGATCCATGGCTCGAAGAACGGCGAGTACTCGATGCGAGCTGCGTCTCGAGATTTGATCGTGCGCTGAATGAACCACTCGCGCATGATCGGTTCGTCGGCATCTAAGTAGATACTCACGTCGAAGTCATCGTGGAACTGCAATGCGTTCACACCTTCGAAGATCAACACATCGACAGCCGAGACTTCGACGACGTCATTGATGATGTCGTAGATGTGGTGGTCATAGACCGGAACCGACGATGGTTTGCCAGCTCTGACTTCGGCGAGAAACGCGGCAATCGCTGCCACGTCGTAACTCTCGGGAAACCCTTTGCGGTCGGTCAGGCCTTGGTCGGCAAGGACGGCATTGGGGTAGAGAAATCCGTCGCTGGTGATGGCGGCGACGTCGAGGCCGGTGTCTTCAGAAAGGAGCGTGGCAAGCGAGTTGCTGAACGTGCTCTTCCCGACAGCCACTCCGCCAGTGACCCCAACGACCACGGTGGAACCCTTGATCGCTTGCGCTCCAATGATGAGCGACAAGATTGGGTCGAGATCGGGTGGGCTCACACCGAAACGCTAGGTCGAAGCTGATCGCAAGGTGAAGTGGAACTTCCCGTGGTCCTACACTCGTCGCACTGCCCGATTATCAGATCGGTGCACCGCAGCAGGGGGACAGAACATGGGTATGCCGACAGATCTCGGCATTGTTGATCTCGGTATGGGTTTCCCATATACGAGCGTCGAAGACAAGAAGGCCGCGTATGACTTCTTCAAGGCCAACCTGAAGGACAACGAATCGCTGAAGGAAATGGAGTTTCCCGCTCAGTACATGTTCAAAGATGTTCCCGACGTTGTGACACCCGATACCGATGTCGTTGCCTGGATCGTCGAAAAGATGGACGCGTTCAACATCGAACAGTGCATGACCGGTGTGAACGAACATTCGATCCGCGCCAAGGCTGAACACCCCGGCCGTTTCCATCTGTGCGCGCAGGCTGATCCCAACAAGGGGATGGAAGCGGTTCGCAACCTGAAGCGCCTCAAAGCCGAGAACAACATCGTGGCTGCCATGACATTTCCGAGCGGCATGGTTCCGCAGGTGGGCGTGGGCGACAAGAAGATGTACCCGATCTATGCCGCCTGTTGTGAACTCGACATTCCGATCTGCATCAACGGTGGAATCGTCGGGCCGCGCATGCCAAGTTGGCCGCAGCACGTTGAACAGTTCGACGAAGTTCTCTACGACTTCCCTGATCTGACCATGGTCATGATGCACGGTGGCGAGCCGTGGACCGAACTCGCAGTGAAGCTCATGCTCAAGTGGCCAGGGCTTCATTACATGACCAGCGCGTTCGCTCCGAAGCATTACCCCAAGGACATCATCAAGTACGCGAACACTCGCGGCAGCGACAAGATCATGTATTGCGGATATTTCCCCGCAGGACTTTCGCTCGAGCGTCAGTTCTCCGACATGCCCAACGTTCCGTTCAACGACAACGTATGGCCGAAGTTCTTGCGTGAAAACGCCTTGCGCGTCTTCAAGCTTGATCAGGACAAGTAGGAACAAATGAAAATCGAAGCGGGAATGGTCGCGGTAATTACTGGTGCTGGAAGTGGCATCGGGCGGGCGCTCGCTGAGAAGGCAGCGCAATCAGGAATGCGCGTTGTTGCTGCCGATATCGAGCAACCTCGTCTTGATGACACCGTTGCTGCTCTAGGCCAGATCGGCGCACAAGCGATCGGTGTGCGCACCGATGTTTCGGTTGAAGACGATGTTATGCGTCTCGCCGACGCTGCCTTCGCCGAGTTCGGGCAGGTCAATCTTCTTTGCAATAACGCTGGAGTATTCAGTGGCGGCCTCATGTGGGAACGCACGATGGCCGATTGGAAATGGGTAATGGGCGTCAATGTCGACGGACTTATCCACGCTGTTCGTGCGTTTGTTCCGCGCATGCTTGATTCTGAAACTCCTGGGCACATTGTGAACACGGCCTCAATGGGTGGCCTTGTCACTGGCGCCTATTCTGGCCCGTACTTCACCTCGAAGTTCGCCGCCGTTGGTCTCACTGATTGTCTTGCTCAAGATCTCCGAACCACTGGCAAGAACGTTTCCGCATCGGTGCTCGTTCCCAGTTTGATCAATACGAACATCGGAACCTCGGGACGGAATCGCCAGGAACGTTGGATTGATCGTGGTCGTGAAGCAACTCCCGATGCCGAGTTTGTTGAAGCAATGCTGGCCGATTCAACAGCGGCGGGAATGGATCCCAACGGAGTTGCCGATCTCGTCTTCGACGCGGTGGAGGCCGGTAACTTCTGGATTCCTACGCAGCCGAGTTATCACGACCAAATCCGTGCTCGTCACGAAGATATGCAGACGTTGCAACTGCCGACGCCGCCAACTCTCGACTGATCAGTGAGCGTGAGCGCTACAACTCGTGGTGCCGTGGCCTTCAGCGCCAACGAATGGACCACACGGAGGATCGTCAGACCACACGTGCATCATTGGAGGCACTTCTCGCGGCGTTGAACCGGTCGGGCACGTTTTATTGACAGCGAAGGAAACAAAGTGCCAGATCTGAGTGTTACTGAAGCAGATAGTTGGGTGGACGTGCCAAATCGTGAGTTCGCCGGCGATATTGGGCACATTCGCCATGGTCTTTCCTGGCTCGAGCGTGAACATGGCACCCACAGTGCGACCTGAAGTGGGATTGACGACGAATGACTCGATACGGCTCGGATCAAGTTCTCGGCCATCATGGGTATAGGAGTCGTTCACCCAATGCTGTAAACCGCCAGAATTGTCTCCTGCCGAGACGTACCCACCTGCGGCCAAAGCTGTGGTGGTCGGTAGCGACGCCATCGCCGCACGCGATGCAACCAAAAGTGCGCTTGCAGCACTTTGCTGGGCTGGTGTGAGGCGTGGATCATTGACCGAAACAATTGGTCCAGCGGTCGGGACGGGGGGAGCAGCAGCGTCGTGCACATGTGCATCAGTTGCCCCCGCGTCAGAGGGGTTCGTTACCGCGTTGGCGTGTTGATGAGTTGGATCGGTAACTGCGGTGTCAGCAACCTGCGTGTGATCATGGCTGGCGACATCAGCGGCATCAGCGACATGATCGTGTGGGATCGTTCCCGTGTCTTGAGTTGTCGGCGAAGGGTTCAACTCGACTGTGACGGCGGCTGATTGAGATGTCGACGTCAGAGGCTGTGTCATCAAGAATGCAATGAGCGCGGTCACTGCCAGAAGCCCAACAGGCAGAACGAAACGCGGAAGCCCCATCGATGCTGTCCGCTGTTTCATCCGCACATTCTCCCACATAGCGTCATTTTCCGCCTTCAGATGTGAAACAGCACCCCCGAAAGGGTGCCGTTCTCAGAGGTTGTGACGATTTCAGTTAACTCAGGGCAATGCCGCAGGTTTGAGCCGCTGCTTCAAGGGCTGCATGCGCAGCTTGACGTTCGACCTTAGTAAGCCTGTGGTCAGGCTTCGTGATGCCGTTGGTCTTGAGACAATTCTTCTGGTCAGCGCTGAGAGCTTTGATGTCAGCACGCATGTCCTTCAGCTTCGCCACAGCGGGACGAGCCGGAAGTGTCACGCCGCAGGTGGTTGCTGCGGATTCCAAGTTTGCCTTGGCGGCTGCGCGTTCTTCGGTGGTCAGCTTGTGATCGGGCTTGGCCACGCCGTTGCTCTTGAGACATGCGCGTTGGTCAGGAGTGAGCGACTTGATGAATGCGCCCTTTCCTTGTGCGGCCTGGGTGGTCTGATCGCCGGGCTGCGCACTTGCAGAACTGACAGCAAACAAACCGGTGATTGCAACGGCACCGAGTGCGCCGGCTGCGATATGGGTGCGGATCTTGTTGGATTTCATGGTTGACCTCTTTGTGTTCTTCTGGGGGAGTCTCGATGGACAACCCGTCGAGACCCTCATACCTTGGCGAACCCACCTGTAGTGATGGCCAACGTACCCTTGAGATCGGCTGGAACATTCGTTCTCAAGCCGATCTCAAGGTTCTCTTGAGGTTCGGAACAGGCCCGACAGGCAGGCTCTCTTCATGACAACGACTCCCAAGGTTCTCGTGGTCGATGACGAAGAGAACATTTCATTTCTGGTGGCATCGGCCCTAAAGCTGGACGGCTGCGAGGTTCGGGCTGCTGCGACCGGTCGAGAAGCAGTGGATGCGGTCGAGAAGTTCGCACCCGACGCGATCGTGCTTGATGTCATGTTGCCTGACTTTGATGGTTTTGAAGTTTTACGCCGGATCCGAAACGCAGGGTGCGAAGCACCAGTCCTTTTTCTCACAGCTCGTGATGACACCAATGACAAAGTGCACGGGCTGATGGCCGGCGGTGACGACTACATCGTGAAACCGTTCGTCCTTGAGGAGTTGGTGGCTCGCGTCCAGGTCCAATTACGCCGACGCGGCAGCTCACCGCTTTCGTCTCGCATCCAGATTCATGACTTAGTGATTGATAACGATGCCCACCGCGTATGGCGTGCCGAAATAGAGGTCTTTCTTTCCGCCACCGAATACAGGTTGCTTTTCTGCTTGGCTTCGAATGCAGGTCGAGCAGTTACGCGCGCGCAAATCCTTGATCATGTCTGGCAGTACGACTTCGATGGAGAGTCATCGATTATCGAATCGTTTATGTCGAACTTGCGCAAGAAGGTTGACAACATCGATCCAAAACTCATTCATACGGTCCGCGGTATCGGCTACAGCATCCGGGAACCGTAATGACACTTCGGTCTCGATTGGTTGCAGCGTTTGTGTCCATGTTTGTTTTGCTTGGCGTTAGCAGTGTCGTAGTTACTCTGGTTCAACGTTCGTATCTGATGGATCAGGTTGATCAGCAACTGACGAACCTGACTCCTGCGGCGGGTGCGGTGATCTCGCGTTTGGCGAACAACGCCACGCGCCCCAATGCCCAGAGTGCGCTTCAGAGTGAGTTTTCCGAGTTCTACATTGGTCGCGTTGCCTCTGATGGGCGCCTGCAGACATTCGTTGCGCCCGTAAGTGATCTCGAATTGGTGCCTGAACTTCCAACGGTGCCCGTTTATGGAACTCCATTAACGGTTCGAACGTCTGGCGGTTCGGTGAACAGAGTTCGGATTATTGAGACGCGACTGAATGATGGCTCCATCAGCATTTTCGGTGTTTCGATGAGTGCCACCGAAGCCGCAATTCGTCGGCTGATCATCACCGAAGGAATCGCATCGCTCATCGTGCTGAGCGTTATGGGTCTCGTGGTGTTCTGGGTTGTTCGTCTTGGCATTCGACCAATCCGTCGCATGACCGAGGCGGCCGATGCCATCTCCGCCGGTTCTATTGACACACGTGTCGACGTGCCCTCGGATGGAACAGAAGCCGCTCGTTTAGGTCATGCACTCAACACGATGATTGATACGACGCAGGCCACAGAAACTCGATTACGCCAGTTTGTTTCCGATGCGTCGCATGAATTACGAACACCGCTGACCACATTGCGCGGGTACACCGCTCTTTACGAAGCGGGTGGGTTCGAACGTAAAGAAGATCTCGATGACGCAATGCGGCGGATGGGCAATGAAGCCGCCCGCATGGGACGCATCGTTGACGACCTCCTACTTCTGGCCAAACTCGATGAACACGGTGCGCCAACTCCGGAGCCAGTGGAGTTAGGCGGTGTTTTACGTGATCTCGCATCGGATATCACTGTTGTGCAGCCAGGTCGCCCAGTTTCTGTTGAGTGTCCCGAAACAGTGGTCGCACTCATCGATCGCGATCACGTCATGCAGGTGATCACTGCATTCACCACAAATGCGCTCCGTTACACCGATACCTCTGCCGAAATCATTCTGAGGGCGTCGATGAACAATGGTCGAGCTCGGGTCGAAGTATCCGACCGAGGGCCAGGCATTGTCGAAGCAGATTTGCCTCGACTTTTCGATCGGTTCTACCGAGCCGACTCAGGAAGATCGCGTGCTGCCGGCGGCAACGGACTCGGTCTTGCGATTGTGGCTTCGATCATCAGCAGCAATCACGGAACCTACGGAGTGAATTCAGTTGTGGGGCTCGGTTCCACGTTTTGGTTTGAGTTACCGACGGCGTCAAACCCCTGAGGGATCGAGTCGTCTCGGGCTACGGTCCAATCATCTGCTTTCGCTGTCTTCCTGATGATTGAGGTCGCACCATGTCGGTCACTGAACATACTGCGGCACATCAGCACGCAGTCACGATGGATCTGCCGTTCGATAATGAACAGGACTTCGTTGATGCGCAGCGGGGATTACTCGCTGCGCTTGACGACACGCTGATTGAGGCAACCGACGGACGCGTCGTATGGGACCTTGGCCCATACGGCGACACATCTGGCGACGCTCCTGCAACAGTGAACCCAAGTTTGTGGCGCCAAGCCCAACTCAATCTCATCGACGGGTTGTTCGAAGTTGTCCCTGGTATTTATCAAGTGCGCGGTCTTGATATTTCCAGCATGACGATGGTGGAAGGCGAGAAGGGTGTGATCGTTATTGATCCGCTCGTTTCCTGTGAAACCGCTGCTGCCGCACTTGCGTTGTATCGGTCCGTGCGGGGCGATCGACCTGTAACCGCGCTCATTTATACGCATAGTCACGTTGACCACTTCGGTGGTGCTGGGGGAGTGGTTCCCAACGGTGACCCTGGTGATATTCCCATTGTCGCGCCCGAACATTTCCTCGAACATGCCGTAAGCGAAAACTTGCAGGCTGGAGCGGCCATGAGCCGCCGCTCCACCTATATGTACGGAACTCTTCTACCTCGCGGTCCAGAAGGTCAGATGACGTGTGGTCTTGGTCCATCACCGTCCTCGGGAACGCTTTCGTTGCTTCCCCCAACGGTTGACATCACCCACACTGCCCAAGAACTTGTGCTTGATGGAGTTCGCATTGTTTTTCAGATGACACCCGGCACCGAGGCGCCCGCGGAAATGAACTTCCACTTCCCCGACTTTCGGGCGCTCTGTATGGCCGAAAACGCAACGCACAATTTGCATAACGTCGTGACGCTTCGTGGAGCACTTGTACGCGATGCCCATGCATGGGCGGGTTTCATTGATGAAAGCATTTCGTTGTTCGCTGCAGATAGCGATGTTTCATTCGCATCGCATCATTGGCCAACATGGGGAACTGACAACATCGTCGATTACCTCTCCAAGCAGCGCGACCTCTACGCGTATTTGAACGATCAAACACTGCGATATTTAAATCAGGGATTCACCGGCGCCGAGATCGCGGAAATGATTGAGTTGCCGCCGACGCTCGCGTCGTCTTGGCATTGTCGCGGCTACTACGGCTCGGTCAGCCACAACGTGAAAGCCGTCTATCAACGGTACATGGGTTGGTTCGACGGGAACCCTGCACACCTATGGGCCCACCCGCCCGAAGCTGCTGCCGTGAAGTACGTCGAGTTCATGGGTGGTGCCGATGCCGCGCTCGCGAAAGCGGAACAGTCCTATGAAGAAGGCGACTACCGGTGGGTTGCCGAGGTTGTCAATCACGTTGTGTTCGCCGACCCTTCAAATATGGAAGCGCGCGAGTTACTCGCTCGTACCTATATGCAGATGGGGTACGCACAAGAGAACGCGACTTGGCGAAATTTCTTCCTCACTGGTGCCCAAGAGTTGCGCGGCATTGACGTTGCTCCGCCAGCGGGGCGTAACGCTCTCGCTCTCATGGCTCATATTTCGGTGACGCAGGTATTTGATGCGGTAGCGACCCGCCTCGATGGCATAAAAGCGTCCGAGCATCAGTTCGCGATCAATTGGACTCTTTCCGACACTGGCGAACGACACCTTCTGCGACTTGAAAATGGGGTTCTTTCGAATGTCGCTGGCCGTCATGTTGACGGCGCCGTCTTGTCGGTGGGCGTTCCGCGTTCACATCTTTTGCTGCTCGTCGTTGGTTTGGTGACGTTGGAAGCACTCGTTGAACAAGGCATCGCAACAGCGAGTGGCGATCTGACCGCACTCGACACGTTGCGCGGCATGCTCGACCCGCCTGATCCGGCCTTCGCAATCGTTCTGCCCTGATCGGCTGGGCGTTATTCCTCAGCGATCTCGAAAATAACTAATGAGTGGCGTCGATCATCACTGATGCCATCGCGAATTGTTCGTGACCGATTGCAGTCCAACGATGATTGGTTCCTCGTTGGATCACAACGTCCCCGGGACCAAGTTCGGTCTGCACCCCATCGGGTAGTTCGAGTAACACGCGTCCGCGCAACACGACATCGACATCCACCGTCGGAGTGACATGCCAACCCTGTTCGATAGGCGGCGCGGGAGTGAGCTCAACGAGGCGGAACCACAAGCCGCCAGCCGGAGGAACAAGCGACCACGGTCCATGAGGGTCGCCGCCTTGTGCGACTGATTGCAGCGGGCCGCCGGTATGCCAAAGGTCGGTCATCGTTGTCGTCGGTGATGACACCGCGTCGGCCGCGCCACCATCGACTACTGGCGAACCAGTCACGACGCGACGAAGTGGTTTCTCTCCGGCGGTCGCGGGCTTCACACCGACAATGTCGGCGCTCGCGTTGACATCCGGGCGAAGCATCGCGACGAAATAGGTCCACCCGTGTTCATCGGCCGGTCGCCACCGGTGCAAGGTCCCGCGCTGAATCACAAACTCGCCTGGGCCAATTGTGCGTTCGCCGTCTTCAAGCCCCATCACTACCGAACCCTCGAGTACGACCATGAGATCGAGCGTGTTGGTGGCGTGCATGCCGGGAGTATCGGCGTCATCGCCAGCGACGCGTAGCCACGTGGTGTCGGGATCGGCGCCCGCAGGAATCCCAGGCATGCGAATGACACGAGCGCTGGCGCCGCCTGGTGGTGGCTCAAGTGCGAACCCGGAATTGGCCTTATCGGGAGATTCAGCAATCGAAAGTAGCGGCCCGTCAATCCACAACACTTCACTAACCGCAACGGTCTCGGTCTCGATGGTGTTGGGGGCCGCACCGTCTTCAGTAATCACATGACGACCAGCGGCATCGATTCCGGTGACTACCCGCCGCACGAAGATTTGACTCATTGTGTGATCGTAGGCTTGAGCCGACATTGAACGCCGAGGCTGTGGAAAGATGTTCTTGTTGATCAAAAGTGATCCGGGGGGAACAATGCATTACAAGTCTTCTTTGCGTTTCCTGGTAGGAGTTGTTGCAGTCGTGGTGCTTGGCGCCACCGCTGCAGCGTGCTCATCGTCAAAGGGTTCGTCGTCGACGGCCACCACAGTGTTTTCAAGTCCCGTTGCTGAAGTGACGATTAAGGGACCAATAACTGGGGGCAAGGGATTCGTTGTTCTTGCGCCAACGCCACCACAAGATGGTCAACAACCAACAGTCTTTGATCTCAAGACGGTGGGCTATCAAGAAGACGAGTACTTCTTGTCAGGTAATGCGACTGCGTACACGAGTGATACGGCACTGACCGCTGACGGAATGTGGACCACACGCGCTGCGGGAACCGCACCGTATGCCTCGCGAGTTGTGGTTCGCCGTCCGAGCGATCCGAAGAAATTCAACGGCACAGTTATTGTTGAATGGCTGAATGTCACCGCTGGTCTCGATACCGCGCCGGACTGGACGTACATGGCGCCGGAAATCATTCGATCGGGATTCGCCTGGGTTGGAGTTTCGGCTCAGAAAGTTGGCATTGAAGGCGGCGGCATGTCGTTGGGTGTCGATCGCGTTCTGAAGTCGTTCGACCCTGCGCGCTACTCCTCACTCTCACACCCTGGCGACAACTACTCCTATGACATCTTCAGCCAAGCTGGCGCCGCCGTGCGTCGTAATGCTTCAACATTGCTCGGCGACTTGAAGGTCAAGAACGTCATCGGGATGGGTGAGTCACAATCGGCGAGTCGACTCACCACGTACGTCGATGCAGTCGCACCGGCAGCCAAAGTCTTTGACGGCTATTTCATTCACAGTCGAAGTGGAAATGCTGCGCAACTCTCTGTCGATCCATTGCCGGCAATGACTCCGCCGCTTGGAACGACCATTCGAACCGATCTCGGTAAACCAGTGTTGACCTTTAGCTCCGAGACCGACGTTGCTGGTGCGAAGGGTTACAACAAAGCGCGTCAGCCCGATACCGACACGTTCCGCGGCTGGGAAGCCACCGGAACCGCACACGCTGACTACTACGACCTTGGTGGTGGCGGTTTCGATACCGGCGATGGCAAGAACGACATCACGTATTTCAATTCGATGCTTGCTCCGCCGAAGAGCGTGTACGACAACCTCATCACCTGTGCTGATGGAATCAACACAGGACCCCATACGTACATCCTTCGTGCTGCGCTGCGCGACCTCAATCTTTGGATCACGAAGAACCAGGTTCCGGTTTCGCAGCCGCAACTTCAGATTGATGCTGCCGGCACCGGTTACAACGTCGATGAACTGGGAATTGCCAAGGGTGGCATCCGAACACCTCACGTCGATGTTCCGATTGCTGTGTTGACCGGCTTAGGTCAGAAAGGCAACGCCTTCTGTTCGTTGTTTGGTGGCACGGCTCCATTGACCTCGGCCGCACTCACCACGAAGTATGGGACTCACGATGCTTTCGTCACCAAGTTCAGCGAAGCAACCAAGAAGGCCGCTACCGCTGGGGCCATTCTCAATGACGATGTCGACCATCTGATCGCTGCAGCCAAGGCTTCGAAGGTTCTGCAGTAATCAGTGGTTTCGGCGGCCCCAACGAAAGTGACGCAAATGCGAACATGGCAACGATTGGGTGCTCTGCTGGCAGTCACGTTCTTGGGGGTAGGGCTCGTGGCCTGTTCTTCGAAGAGTTCGTCATCGACGAAAGGTCCCAAAGTGATTGCACCGTCGCCTCCATCGCGTGATTCGGTAACTGTGCCAACGGTTGTTCCTGCAACGGGTGGTCGCGGTCAAGCGTTTATT
Source organism: Actinomycetota bacterium (assembly GCA_026393455.1). Taxonomy (GTDB): domain Bacteria; phylum Actinomycetota; class Acidimicrobiia; order Acidimicrobiales; family Acidimicrobilacustridaceae; genus Acidimicrobilacustris. Next base: position 4,161 of record JAPLAE010000018.1, on the reverse strand, counting down.
GCTGCTGCCAGCGGCGACCTTGCCGCGGCCGGTTACGAACAGTCGGAGTTCTATATAAGTGGAACAGCGACTGCATACCAGTCGGCTAACGCGTTAACTGTTGATGGAAATTGGAACGTTGAACCAGCCTCCACTGCCGCGTACAAGACCCGTGCCATCGTTCGTCGTCCGACCGACCCAGCCAAGTTCAACGGAAACGTGATTGTTGAGTGGTTGAATGTTTCCGGTGGTCTCGACGCCGCGCCGGACTGGACCTACACACACGTCGAACTCATTCGCGAGGGCTACGCGTGGGTTGGCCTGTCGGCACAGGTGGTTGGCATCGATGGCGGGCCATCAATGGGTCTCGTCGCTGGGTACACGTTGAAAGCTGCTGATCCCGGCCGTTACGGATCGCTTGTGCATCCTGGCGATCAGTACTCCTATGACATGTACACGCAAACCGGTGCGGCTGCCTGGTTCGCGAACGACGTTCTGCTCGGCGGCCTGAAGCCCGAGCGAGTCATTTCTATTGGCGAGTCGCAATCTGCATTCCGACTCACGACCTATGTCAATGCAGTCGGACCCAAGACTGACATTTGGGATGGCTATCTCATCCACAGTCGGGGCAACGCGGGTGCTGCGCTGAATGTTGATGTGAAGATGCCTGCCGATCAGCGCATCCGAACTGATCTCAAGGTTCCGGTTCTGCAGTTCCTTTCCGAAACCGACATGTTGGGCAGGGGACTCAACTTCATCGGCGCTCGCCAACCCGATACCGACATGATTCGATCCTGGGAAGTTGCGGGCACCGCGCATGCCGATGCCTACAACTTGGGAATTGGTGACACCGACAACGGTGACGGTGCCGGAGATGCAGCGTTGTTCCAAGCGATGCTCACCCCGCCGGCTTCTCTATACGGTGGATTATTGGCGTGCTCGACACCCATCAACGCCGGACCGCACACCTACGTCTTGCGATCGGCATTGAACTCGCTCGATCACTGGATTCGTACTGGCGAAGCTCCCGAGTCGCGCCCGTTGCTGGATGTCAGCAGCGGCGCATTTGCACTCGACGCGAAGGGCAATGCCGCTGGTGGTATCCGAACGCCACAGGTCGATGTTCCCGTTGCAACCTTGTCGGGACTTGGTCAAACCGGTTCCGCATTCTGTGGGTTGTTCGGCACAACGGTGGGTGCCCCGCCAGCAGCCTTTGCATCATGGGCACTTCCGAACGGTCGTGCGGCATTCGACGCAGCATGGATTGCAGCGCTTGATGACGCGGTTGCCAAGGGCAACATCCTCGAAGCCGATGCTGTTCAGCTGCGCACCGTCGTCAAGAACGCCAAATTGCCGTCTTGAGCACCACCATCCTTCGAGACGGTCTGTTCTTCGGTGAAGGCCCTCGGTGGCACGAAGGTCGCCTTTGGTATTCCGACTTTTACGACCACGCCGTGCATGCCATCGACCTTGACGGCAACGACGAACGCATTGTTGAGGTTGAGTCGCAGCCATCCGGTCTCGGCTGGCTGCCCAACGGCGATCTGCTCATCACGTCGATGCTCGACCGCAAGCTCATGCGTTGGGATGGCTCGTCGCTGACGGTTTACGCCGATCTCGGCACGCACTTCACCTGGCACGCCAACGATCTTCTAGTCGATCACCAAGGGCGCGCGTACATCGGCAATTTTGGTTTCGACTACGAAGTGTTTCTCGATGAGCAGGGGATTGAAGGGCTGTTCGCCGACCCCGATTCGCTCACAACTGTGATGTGTCGCGTTGATCCCGACGGCACCATCAATGTCGCGTCCGATGGTTTGATTTTTCCTAATGGCATGGTCATCACGCCCGACGGCAAGACAATGATCGTGGCCGAAACGCTTGCGCTTCGCCTCACCGCGTTTGACGTTGATGCCGATGGTTCACTTTCGAACCAACGGGTGTGGGCTGATCTTTCCGCCGAGATGGCCGCGCCCGACGGTATTTGTCTCGATGCCGAAGGCGCGGTTTGGATCGCGAACGCGCTTGCGCCGCGCCTCATGCGTATCGGCGAGGGCGGCGTTGTTCTTGATGATGTCGAAACAACAATGAACACCTACGCGTGCATGCTTGGTGGCCCGGAAGGCAAACACCTTTTTGCCATGACCGCGCCCACTTCCGACTCACGTCACGCGCCGCTCGCACGCAATGGCGCGATTGAAGTGGTGCAGGTCGCAGTTCCGCACGCGGGCCAGCCCTGAAGTTGTCGGCGAGTTAGTCGCCGGGAATGCAGACCCAGCCGCGACGCACGAGTTCGTCGGCGAGAAGTTCGTCGGGAAGCGCAGCAACCGCTTCGGCCTGACGATTTGCGGCGCGCTTTGCGGCGCGCTCGGTGGCATCGGATGACGAAGCAATGGCCCGCTCGGCTTGTTCGACATTGAGTTCGCCCTCGCCGGCGGCAAGGCGAGCAATGAGTTCGTCGGCTTCGCCCCGGCTGAACTTTCCACCAGCCTGACGCTGGGTAAGCCCATAGATATGACGCGCTTCACGGAATGACGAGTAACCCGCACCTTCAAACAGGGCAAGGAGTTCCTCGACTTGTTTCGACGATGCGGGTGGGCCTGATTGCTGTCCGAATGCCATGGGTTGAGCCTCGCACGCGCTACTGACAGTGGGGGCGATGAGGGATTTCGCGTCATCTCGCACTACAATGATCAGGTCGTTCCATTTCCGGAGCGGCGCCGCTGAACCGCTTCAGGCCCCAGCACCCCGCAACTCACACAGTTTCGGTCGTGCTCACCACTTGGCCCTTGCTTTCTCAGCGGACCTCAGTAGGAGACTTTTTATATGGCGCCACCACGCCCCCGTTCCAATCGTTCCTCTTCGTCCGCGCGTCCCCGGACTCGCAACGAAAAGCCGCTCGCCCCGCAAGCGGCTCTTCCGGCGTTAGCCCCCGACAATGGCTTCTTTGCTCTCGGCGTTCCCGAGACCCTGTGCGGAGCTCTCGCCCTTGAAGGCATTACCGATCCGTTTCCGATCCAGGTATCGACCCTTCCCGACTCATTAAAGGGTCGCGACGTACTCGGCCGTGGTCGCACCGGTTCCGGCAAGACCCTCGCATTCGGACTTGCTGTGCTCACTCGTCTTTCGATGCTGCAGCTTGAGCGTCAACCATTCCGTCCGCGTGCGCTCATCCTTGCCCCCACTCGCGAACTCGCACTGCAGATCGACGCAACCATTGCGCCGCTTGCACGTCGCCTTGGACTTCGCACCACAACCATCTTCGGTGGCGTTGGTCAGAACCCTCAGGTCGATGCGCTTCGCAAGGGTGTCGATGTTGTTGTTGCATGTCCCGGTCGTCTGGAAGATCTCATCAGCCAGAACTTCTGCAAACTTGATCGCGTTGAAGTATGTGTCCTTGATGAAGCCGATCACATGGCCGATCTCGGATTCCTTCCCGGCGTGAAGCGTTTGCTCGATCGCACTCCCGACGACGCGCAGCATATGTTGTTCTCAGCAACGCTCGATAAGGGCGTCGACGTCATCGTTAAGCGCTACATGTCTGATCCGGTCACGCACAGCGTCGATTCTGAACAGTCGCCGGTCAACACCATGACGCACCATGTGCTGCACGTAACGAACGATGATCGACTTCCCGTCATTATCGATCTTGCTGCTGCACCTGGTCGCACAATTATTTTTACTCGTACGAAGCATCGCGCCAAGCAACTCACGCGTCAGTTGAACGCACACGGAGTTGTTTCGGTCGAGATGCACGGAAATCTTTCGCAGAATGTCCGCACGCGAAATCTTGCGGCATTCTCCGACGGAACGGCAGCGGCCATGGTCGCTACCGATATTGCAGCGCGCGGAATTCACGTCGATGACATATCGCTCGTGATCCACGCCGATCCGCCCATGGAGCACAAGGCATATCTCCATCGTTCTGGACGCACAGCACGCGCCGGAAACGAAGGAGTTGTTGTCACGCTCGCAACGGAATCGCAACGCAAGGACACCGATCAACTCATGCGCAAGGCGGGTATTAAACCCACCGTGACGAAAGTGCGCCCTGATTCACCGCTACTGCAGGAAATTGCTCCCGGTCAGCGACTGAAGAAAAGCGCCTCTGAAGTGAAGGCAATGCTCGATGTTCCCGAACCGGCCAAGACGCCCGGTGGTCGTCCGAATTCGCGTAACCCG
>JAPLAE010000126.1 GCA_026393455.1 Actinomycetota bacterium | reverse complement strand
GTTGGCGCTTGGTTCCTCACTCGCACGTCATTGCTTGATGTCGATCGAATCAAGGTCGATGGCGCAACGGTGACGACGGCCGAGGACATCATCGCTGCTTCCGGAATTCATCCCGGCGAAGCGCTTCTCGAAGTCGATGCTGCTGCGTCTGTGTCTCATATTCGTCAACTTCCGTACATCGCATCTGCCGCGATTGTTCGAAATTGGAATGGTTTGATTGCCATCACTGTGACCGAACGAGTGCCCGTCGCTCTCGCGGCAAGCGCCGATGGCGTGGCGATGCTGATCGACGGGTCCGGCAGAGTTATCGGACCGCATGTAGCTGGTGATGGCGTGGAGACGGTGTTGATTGGAGTTGAGGCTGGATCCCCTGGAACATCGGTTCTGGGCGTCCCTGGTGCCCTCGACGTGGCATCGCTGCTCACTCCGGGCATGCGAGCCCGGGTTGCCGGGATCGCGACAGCGCCTGATGGTTCCCTAAATCTGGCGTTGATCCCCCAGGGGATCGTCATTATGGGACCGCCCACAGACCTGCGGGCCAAGGTCGACTCGCTGCGAATCGTGATGGGTCAGGTCGACCAGCGGGACCTTGCCAGCATCAATGTGGTGAATCCCACAACCCCCGTGGTTGTGAGAACCCCGAAATAGCACCATGGGGCGAGTAACCTCGTTCCAGTTCTCGTACCTCGTACCAAAGTCCGTCCTGCATTTCTCTCGAAGGAGCTCCCCATGGCCGCCAGTCCGCAGAACTACCTCGCGGTGATCAAGGTCGTAGGCGTCGGCGGTGGTGGCGTTAACGCCGTCAATCGCATGATCGATGCTGGCCTCAAGGGGGTCGAGTTCATCGCGGTGAACACCGATGCCCAGGCACTACTTATGAGCGATGCCGACATCAAACTCGATATTGGCCGTGACCTTACAAAGGGCCTCGGGGCCGGTTCGGATCCGGAAATCGGTCGCGCAGCGGCCGAAGGGCATATCGACGAGATCGAAGAGGCCCTCAAGGGTGCCGACATGGTGTTCATTACGGCCGGCAAGGGCGGCGGCACCGGCACTGGTGCCGCTCCGGTTATTGCTCAGGTGGCCAAGAGCCTTGGTGCACTCACCATTGGCGTCGTCACCCGTCCGTTTGGGTTTGAAGGCAAACGTCGTTCGACTCAAGCCGATACCGGAATCAAGACGCTGAAAGAAAAAGTCGACACCCTGATCGTTATCCCGAACGATCGACTTCTCTCTGTCTCTAATGACAAGACCTCGGTGCTCAATGCCTTCAAGATGGCCGACGAGGTTCTGTTGCAGGGCGTCCAGGGCATCACCGACCTCATCACAACGCCGGGTCTGATCAATACCGACTTTGCCGACGTCAAGATGATCATGAGCGATGCCGGTTCGGCCCTCATGGGAATCGGTTACGGCTCAGGGGAGGGTCGAGCCGTCGCCGCAGCGAAGGCGGCGATTTCTTCGCCATTGCTCGAAGCTTCCATCGAGGGCGCTCGGGGCATTCTCCTCACAATCGCCGGTGGCAGCGATCTCGGCCTGTTCGAGGTCAATGAAGCCGCCGAGATCATTCATGGGGTAGCTCATGTCGACGCCAACATCATTTTCGGAACTGTGATCGACGACGAAATGGGTGACGAAGTCCGTGTCACGGTCATCGCCGCTGGGTTCGATCGCTGGGACGGCGAGGTTCGCGCTGGGCGCGGCCGCGACGATCGACCGATTGCTCGTGATGTGTTCTCCTCCGACGGCGACCTCGATGACGATGGCGACTTCGACGTCCCGTCGTTCCTTCAGTAGTCATCGTCTCCGCCCCGGTGCGGTTTTTTGATCGAGCGCTCGGTAACGGGCGCTCGATTCGCGTCCGGTGGACCGATCGAACCGACGGCAACCTCGCAATCGACGAAGCGATGCCGGAACTCGAGCAGCGTCGGCGTGAAGTGACCGATCGGCCATGGGTATGGCTGCGTCAAGTGCACGGCGAACGTTGCATTGACCTCGACGAGGTTGGTATCGAGAGTGCGACTGGGGCCGAAGCCGATGCGGTTGTAACAGCACAACCAGATCTCGCTCTCGCAATCCATACTGCAGATTGTGTGCCGATTGTGTTGTGGTCCGAAGATGGGGTTCTCGGTGCAGTGCACGCGGGCTGGCGCGGACTCGAGGCGGGAATTGTCGAATCTTGTATCGAACTTTTGCGTACAAAAAGTTCCGAACCCATCTCTGCAGTCATCGGGCCATCGATTGGTCCTGAGTGTTACGAATTCGGTGACGAAGATCTTGAACGCTTGAGTGCGAAGTTTGGTTCCAGTGTTCGATCGCTCACGAACGATGGTCGACCCGCTCTCAATGTTCGCTGTGGCATTCGAAATGAACTTGGCCGCTTAAACGTGACCATCGTTTTTGAAGATGACACGTGTACGTCCTGTGATCACCAGTTGTATTCGTTTCGTCGTCGTGGGGAGTCAGGTCGACAGGCACTTGTTCTATGGAGTGAGAGCGCGTGAGTACTGAACTCGATGCGCAACTCGTGGCCGAGCGAATCGCCGCGTTACAGCACCACCTTGCATCGCTCTCTCCTCAAAAATCGGTTGGCATCGTCGCAGTCACAAAAGGATTCGGGGTCGAGGCTCCACGAGCGGCATTGGCGGCGGGCCTGACGATGGTGGGGGAGAACTACGCACAGGAATTAGTTGCCAAGCACGAAGAGTTAACTCCGCAAGAGCGAGAGCAGATCCAGTGGCATTTCTTGGGGCGGCTTCAGCGGAACAAGGTGCGCTCGTTGGCTCCGATCGTGTCGGTATGGCAGAGCGTTGATCGAGTTGAGTTGATCGAAGAAATCGCAAAACGGTCCGCGGGTGCGAGCATCATGATTCAACTGAACCTTTCCAATGAACCGCAGAAGGGTGGCGCTGCGATGAGTGATTGTCGTTCCCTGGTTCGAAGCGCTCAAGAAAGGGGTCTGGTGGTGGTCGGACTCATGGGCGTGGGAGCCGCTGACGACCCATCGAATTCGCGCGCCGGGTTCCGACAGCTTGTGGAGTTGGCAGAGGAACTTGGGCTCCCAGAGCGGTCGATTGGAATGTCTGACGATCTCGATCTAGCGGTGGCCGAGGGCTCAACCATGGTTCGGGTCGGGACGGCTCTCTTTGGGCCTCGAGGCCCCAGAATCTCTGCCTGACCGCGGGACTTTTGGTCGCCGAACTGGTGAATGTTCCCGATCGCCGCTGACCAACTAGCCTCTCGTTTCGGACCGGGGGAGAGTTCCCCCATACGGAGGGTCAGATGTCTTCGATGTGGCGCAATGCCATGGTGTACCTCGGGCTAGGGCCCGACGATGAGTACGACGATTATGCGGCGTCCCCGGACGATCGCCCATTGCCGCCACCTCCTTCTCGGGTGGTTCGTCAAACAGCTCGTCCTACAGGGACGGTTCGACCGCGACCACCCGCGTCTGCAGGTGCAGTGCTGTCCACTTCTCCGGAGACTGGTGATGTTTCGGCCGTGCGCCCCGTTCCGGCGCCGTCTGGGCCAACCGCAAATCGTGGTTTCGAAGATGCCTCGAAGCCACGAGTTCGTGCTGTTCCCCGCCGCCAGTCGGTGCGGCCCCATTTGGTAACGCCCACATCGTTCAATCAGGCGCAAGACATCGCCGACAATTTCAAAGCCGGCAATGCCGTCGCCATGGATCTCTATGACGCCGACCGCGATCTTTCGCGTCGTCTGATCGATTTCTCGAGCGGCCTTTGTTACGGCCTTGGGGGCAACATGGAGAAGGTCGCCGCCAGCGTGTACCTGATTCTTCCGGTAGGCGTCGAGGTGCCCGCCGAAGAACGCGCGCTACTTGCCGACCGCTCCAACGACGAAGATTTTTGATCCACTGTCGTGTGGGTACTGATTCATTACGTCGCTCTATTGTTTTTGCTGTGTCTGCTTGGACGAATCGTTCTGAGCTGGTTTCCGCCGTCTGGCACGGGACCGATTGAGACGCTTCGACAGGTCCTGTTCCGCGTCACTGAGCCAGTTCTTGGACCGATCCGAGCCTTACTTCCTCCCGTTCGTATGGGCGGGATGGGGCTCGACCTTTCCCCGATGATTGTGTTTATCGGACTGGAAATCCTTTTGGCGTGGTTGCCGGGCTGAGCCCAATCTGAGGGCGTTGACACCCGAGCCGCGTTCGGCCGATACCATCGCCGCCATGGAAACCACGCCCGGAACTCCCCACCTTCTAACTGACGTTCGGTTCTCTGTGAGCCGCAAGGGATACGACCCCGATGAGGTCGACAATTTCCTTGAGCGCGTCAGCGCTGCGGTAGCTCAACTGCAGGACAAACTTCGTCAGGCAACGTCAACGGCCGAAGCCGCTGAAGCCCGAGCCGCCGACGCGGTTCGTAGCGAAAGCCGACTGCAAGCACGAATCTCGGAACTCGAATCAGGCGTCGCGGTGTCAGCTGCTCCTGCTGTGGTGGCACCGATTCGTTCTGTCGATCCCTCGATCGACGCTGAACAGGCATCGTCTGTTCTTGTGATGGCACAGCGCACTGCTGATGCAACAATCAACGAGGCGCGCACCAATGCCGCGCAAATGCTTACTGAGTCCGAGGTCGAGGCCAGTCGCATTCTTTCTGCGGCAAAAGCACAGGCCGATGAAGCGTTGCGCGATCTCGACAATGCCCGTCGCGAACTCGCAGCCGACAACGCAGCACTCGAAGCATTCCTTGCTGAACAGCGCGCCGTAATCGCAAATGGCCTTTCACGCATTCAGGCAGTTATCGACGATCCGGCGGCGTTGCGCGTCGGAACACCTCCAGTGGAATTCGCGAGTCCTGCGGCGATCGAACCTGCTCCTGCTCCTGCTCCGGCGGCTCCGGTCCGAGTGCAGGAACCAGAGGTTTTCCAACCAGTTCTGGCCGATGATTCAAGCTGGAGTCCCGAAACGTCAACAACCGGATTGTTTGCTGACAACGACTCCGACAGTGGTCCCGCCACTGCAGCAGTGCGGGCTCTCGACGACGAGTTCCTGGCCGAAGACGACGACGATGCCGACGCGGCAATGCGCCGGTTCTTCGACGCCGACTTCGACGACGACCGTCGCTGAATCAAAGAAAACGTTCGGGACTTCTCAGCTAGGGCTGAGGGGTCCCGTTTTCGTTTTCTGACACGTCGCCTGAAGGTCAGGCGCGTCAGTCGACACGAATGATCGAGATCGGAATGCTGGTTCCATCGATCTCAATCGCACGATCGCCTTCACCGAACTCGAGTGATCGAGCGAGAACTTCGGCCATGATCGTTTCGCGGTGAGTTTCGATGACGGCACGGAGGCCGTCATCGGCATCGATCGTGACTGCGATTCGATCGGCAATTTCCAAACCGGCGGTCTTTCGGGCATCGTTCAGCGAGCGCACGAGTTCTCGGGACGTTCCTTCGGCACGAAGTTCGTCATCGAGTTCGAGGTCAAGAGCAACTGCCCAACCGTCGTCTTCGACGAGCGCAAGATCGGCGTGTTTTTCGGCGCGGACCTCGACCTCTTCGGAACTGAGTCGCTCGCCAGCGATCTCGATCCAACCCTGCTCTGCGAGTTGCGCGTGAAGTGCCGAACCATCGGCATCAGCAAGGGCGGCTTTGATCTCGTTGACGCGCTGGCCAAGTCGAGGTCCGAGGAGTCGGAAGTTTGGGATGACGCTCCAGCCCATGAGGCCAGAAAGCGAATCGAGTCGTTCAAGTGTCTTCACATTGAGTTCGACTTTGATTTCGGCTTCGATTTCGGGGCTGAGGTTGGTTCCGCCATGAAGAAGGAGGGCTCGAGCCAAGGGCTGGCGCACTTTCATCTTGGCGTCGGTGCGGGCTGAGCGGCCAAGGCTTACAAGTCGTCGGGCCGCGTCCATCTGCTCGGCCAAAAGAGGCTCGTGACGGCCACTGGCTGCCGGCCAGTCCGTGAGGTGGACGGATTGGCCCCCTGTGAGCGTTGTGTAGATCTCGTCGGACAGGAATGGGCAGAAGGGTGCAAGCACCTGAGAAATGGTGGTGAGGCACTCGTAGAGCGTGGCGTGAGCGGCAGCATCACTGGACTTCCAGAAGCGGGGCCGACTGCGACGCACGTACCAGTTCGACAAATCGTCGATGAATTTCGCGATTCGACCGGAACCGCTGAGGGCATCAAAACCCTCAAGGGACGCGGTGACGGTGGCCACGGTGTCGTCGAGTTCAGAGAGGATCCAGCGATCAAGGACATGCGTGGGCGGAGCTGCTTGCGGGTCGGGCTGCCATCCGTCGAGGTCGGCATAGGTGGCAAAGAACGAAAACACATTCCAGAGTGTGAGCAACGTTTGGCGTGTGGCTTCGCGGATGCCGTCAGGGAAAACGCGCCGTGGTGTCCATGGCTGTCCCGATGAAAAGAAATACCAACGAAGAGCGTCGGCACCGAGAGTGTCAAAAATATCGAATGGTGCGATGACGTTGCCACGCGACTTCGACATCTTCTGCCCGTTCTCATCGACGATGAGTGCGAGACAGACAACGTTCTTATAAGGCGTTGAACCGAAGACCAGAGAGTTCACTGCGAGGAGCGAATAAAACCAGCCACGGGTTTGGTCGATGGCTTCGCAGATGAAGTCGGCTGGGAATGCACCATTGAAAGAATCGGCATTTTCGAATGGGTGATGACGCTGAGCCGAAGGCATTGATCCGGAGTCGAACCACGCGTCGAGGACGGGAGCGACGCGGCGCATCGTTCCCGAGCAGCCATCTGCGTTGCAATCGAAGGTGATGTTGTCGACGTGCGGGCGATGAAGATCGAGTTCAGTGAGATCTCGCGCGGTGAGTTCGCTGAGTTCGGCGACAGAGCCGATGCAGTGTTCATGGCCGTTGGCATCGCAACGCCAGATTGGAAGCGGAGTTCCCCAATAGCGATCGCGTGAAAGTGCCCAATCGATGTTTCCTTCGAGCCACTTGCCAAATCGTCCGTGTTTGATGAATTCGGGATGCCAGGAAATCCGCTCGTTTTCAGACATGAGCAGATCACGATGTTCCGATGTACGCACGAACCAAGACGTTTTCGCCCAGTAGATGAGCGGAGTGCTGCATCGCCAGCAATGCGGGTAGCTGTGCTCGTAGGCCTGTTCGCGAACGAGAAGTCCGCGGGCATCGAGATCATCGATGATGTCGCGGTCGGCATCTTTTACGAAGGTTCCTGTCAAGAACGGAACGGAGTCATCGAAAGCAGCGTCGGCGTTAACCGGATTCAAAACAGGAAGCTTCTCCGCTCGACCAACGACAGCGTCGTCTTCGCCAAAGGCGGGAGCGAGATGAACGATGCCGGAACCATCGTCGGTCGTAACAAAGTCGGCGGCAACGACACGCCAACCGTCTGCGCCGGCAGGTGCAGCGAGGGTGTCAAAAGGCCGTTCATAACGCCATCCAACAAGATCGGCGCCTTTGTACTGCTCAACGATGGTTGCATCTTCGGGTGCAAGCGCTGCGGCCATGATTAGGTCGCGACTTCCATCGGTAGACACCGTTCTTACATAGTCAATGTCGGGGCCGACGGCGGCGGCAACATTGGAGATGAGTGTCCATGGGGTTGTGGTCCAGACCATGAGGTCGACATCGCGATCGACAATGGGGAATCGCACATAGACCGACGGATCAACGATGTCGCGGTACACGTCGGGCTGGCCGAGTTCATGACTCGACAATGCGGTGCCACAGCGACCGCAGTAGGGCGAGACTTTGTGGCCTTCGTAGAGAAGTTCTTTGTCCCAAAGCTGGCGAATGAGCCACCACACCGATTCGACATAGGAGTTGTCGAGGGTCCAATACGCATCGGCGGTGTCGATCCATACGCCGGAACGCTCGGTGAGTGCGGTCCAATCGGTGACGTAGCGCTGAACTGATTCGCGACATCGTTGGTTGAACTCGGCGATACCGAATTCTTCGATTTCTTGTTTGGTCGAGAGTCCGAGTTCTTTTTCGACCTCGAGTTCGACGGGTAGGCCGTGGCAATCCCAGCCACCCTTGCGAGGAACATCTCGGCCCCGCATGGTCTGAAAGCGTGGATAGATGTCTTTGAAGACTCTCGCCCACACGTGGTGCAGGCCGGGCCGGCCATTGGCAGTCGGCGGGCCCTCATAGAAGATCCAGGGCTCGCCACCGGCCCGCAAACGGCGGGTCGCAGCGATGGTGTCATCGGCCTTCCACTGGTCCAGACGACGCTGTTCGAGGGAGGGGAGGTTGAGATCTGGGTCGACGGGACCGAATGGCATGAGGGCCAAGCGTACGCCGTTGCTGAACGGCTTCCGTGCGTGTGGGTTGACGTGGGAGGGTGGCGCCCTTACCCTCCGCCGATCCACCGCCACTCAAGGGAGATCATCCGTGGCAGTCAAAAAAGTAACGGCGAAGAAGTCCGCAGCGAAGAAAGCTCCGGCCAAGAAGACGGCGAAGGCGGCTCCGGCCAAGAAGGTCGTGAAGAAGGCTCCAGCGAAGAAGGCGCCCGCGAAGAAGGTCGTGAAGAAGGCTCCGGCCAAGAAGGCTCCGGCCAAGAAGGCGGCTCCGGCTAAGAAGGCGCCCGCGAAGAAGGCGGCTCCGGCCAAGAAGGTCCCAGCCAAGAAGGTTGTGACAAAGGCAGCTCCGGTCAAAAAGGCCGCAGTCAAAAAGCCTCCGGCACCTCCCGTACAGCCTCCGCGACCGAATCGTCTTCCGCCGATCCCCAAGGAACCAAAGAAGATCAAGTACCCGTTCGACGCAAAGTTCCTTGATGCCCAGCGAGCTCATTTGCTTGAAGAGCGCCGTCGTCTTGTGCACGATGCCGAAACCCTCACCGCCGAAGCGAATTCACTTGCGGAGTTGCGTGAGCCTGG
>JAPLAE010000147.1 GCA_026393455.1 Actinomycetota bacterium | reverse complement strand
AGAACTTCGCGATTCCACTGGATAACGACCAGTTCACGTGTCTTGTCGCGAAGGGTGATGATGTCGCCCTTGCGAACCCGATAGCTCGGGATGTCGACGCGCTTGCCGTTGACATTGATGTGTCCATGCCCGACAAACTGACGTGCTTGCGGACGAGTCGCTGCCCAACCAGAGCGGTACACGACATTGTCGAGACGCATCTCGAGGAACCGGAGCATGTTCTCGCCGGTGACTCCCTCTCGGCGGTTCGCTTCCTCGTAGAGGTTGCGGAACTGCTTCTCGGAAAGGCCGTAGGTGAAGCGCGCCTTCTGCTTTTCCTGCATCTGGAGCAGGTACTCGCTGGGGTTGCCACGACGACGCGTACGTCCGTGCTCACCTGGCGGGTAAGGGCGCTTCTCGAGGGCGACGGTTTCGCCCTTGGTGCCAAAGATGTTTGTGCCGAGGCGACGCGAAACGCGTGCCTTGGGGCCGGTATAACGAGCCATGTTCAGACCCTCCGACGCTTGGGCTGACGGCAACCGTTGTGCGGAACAGGCGTGACATCCTTGATTCCGGTGACTTCGATGCCTGCGCTCTGAAGGCTGCGGATGGCGGTTTCGCGACCGGAGCCCGGACCCTTCACGAGCACGTCGACCTTGCGGACGCCGTGTTCCATCGCGCGCTTTGCGCACTGCTCAGCGGCCATCTGCGCCGCGAACGGTGTCGACTTACGCGAACCCTTGAAGCCGACGTTTCCGGCAGAGGCCCACGACAGGATGTTGCCGTCCTGGTCGGAGATGCTGACGATGGTGTTGTTGAACGAGCTCTTGATATGAGCCACGCCATGTGTGACGTGCTTGCGTTCCTTCTTGCGGGGCCGACGGCCACCACTTGCTGGCTTTGCCATTAGCGCGCCACCTTCTTCTTGCCGGCAACGGTCTTCTTGGGACCCTTGCGAGTACGTGCGTTGGTGTGAGTGCGCTGACCGCGAACGGGAAGACCGCGGCGGTGACGCAGACCCTGGTAACAACCGATTTCCATCTTGCGACGAATGTCTTGATCGACATCGCGACGCAGATCGCCTTCAACCTTCAGGCTGGCATCGATGTAGCCACGAATCTTGTTGACCTCTTCATCGGTGAGGTCGCGAACTCGAGTGCTCGGATTGATCTCGGTGGCTTCACAGATCTGCTTCGCAGTCGTGTTACCGATTCCGTAGATGTAAGTAAGGCTGATTTCCAGGCGCTTTTCACGCGGGATATCAACACCGGAGATACGTGCCATGGATCAGCCCTGCCGTTGCTTGTGACGAGGGTTTTCACAGATGACCTGCACGCGACCATGGCGGCGGATCACCTTGCACTTCTCACAGATCTTCTTGACGCTTGGGCGTACTTTCACTGCGTTTGTTCCTTTCGCCCGGCTCTGCCGGGAACATCGAAGCGAAGTTGTGGGCCGAAGCCAAACCTCTTCGATGGGTCTGATCCTTGTGATCAGGGCCGAAGCCAAACCTCTTCGATGGGTCTGATCCTTGTGATCAGACACTCGCTTGTGTTCGATTGTTGGTGTTACTTGTACCGATAAGTGATCCGACCACGAGTCAGGTCGTACGGTGTCAGCTCAACTTGGACGCGATCGCCGGGCAGAATTCGGATGTAATGCATCCGCATTTTCCCAGAGATATGGGCCAAAACTTTGTGGCCATTTTCGAGCTCGACGCGGAACATGGCGTTCGGCAGCGGCTCGGTGACCGTTCCTTCCAGAACGATCGCGTCTTCCTTGGGCTTAGCCAGGACACTGACTCCTGTGTGTTGGATCTGAAAACCCCTGCTCAGGACCGCGCAAAGGCGGGTTCCCGGACGAGGGCGGACTGAAGACCCTACCGGTCAGGCCCGCTGGCTCCAAATGCAGGATCTTTCGAGGCCCTGAAGGGCTACATCCGCGTCAAAATCTCCGGACCATTGGGGCCGATGGCGATCGTGTGTTCGAAATGGGCGGCCCACGACCCGTCGGCCGAAAGCACCGTCCAGCCGTCCTCAGTAAGGAAGGTCTCGGCCTCGCCGATGGTGACCATGGGCTCTACCGCCAGAGTCATCCCCGTCTTCAGCTTTCCACCCTTGCCTGCCACCCCGTAGTTGGGCACCTCGGGAGCCTCGTGCATCCGACGGCCGATTCCGTGGCCGACATAGTCACGAACGACAGAGAAGCCCGCCGCCTCGACCACGGCCTGCACAGCAGCGCCAATGTCACCGAGGGTGTTGCCATCGACCATTGCAGCAATGCCTGCAGCAAGAGAGGCCTCGGTCACCGAGATCAGTCTCGCCGCCTCGACGGAGATCTTCCCCACGCCGGCCGTAAACGCCGCATCGCCATGCCACCCCTCGACGACCGCGCCACAGTCGACTGAAATGATGTCGCCCTCGTTCAGAACAATTGGGCCGGGGATGCCGTGGACGATCACATCGTTCGGCGAGGCACAGATCACCGCGGGGAAGCCGTGATAGCCGAGGAAGTTCGAAGATGCTCCCCTGCTGTCGATCACTTTGCGGCCGATTACATCGAGATCGGAAGTCGTCACGCCGGGACGAATCGCAGCGCGAATTTTCTCATGCATCTCCGCAACCACGCGACCAGCAGCACGCATGTGGCGAAGCTCGTCTTTCGATCGCGCCTTCATGATCGTTTGCTTTCGCGCTTCTACTTTGAAAGTCGAGCGTCGATAGCGCTCAAGAGACGTGCGAAAACCTCGTCCGGAG
>JAPLAE010000103.1 GCA_026393455.1 Actinomycetota bacterium | reverse complement strand
CTTCGAACCGTTGGCGTTTGTGCGTTCGCCAATGATCATGAACGAGGTGTCTTGTTCAAACGGTACGAGCGAATAGATCGATGTTGCTCCGGCCTCGTGCATCGGCTTACGTGGGGCAGGAGTGAGATCGCGGCAGCGTTCGACGACAGCGGCGAGGTGCTCGGGTGTTGTTCCGCAGCAGCCACCGACGATGTTCACGCCAAGTTCGGTGATGAATCGTTCATGGTGGTCGGCCAGACCTTCTGGCGAGAGGTCGTAGTGCATATGTCCGTCGACAACACTCGGCAGGCCGGCATTTGGAATACATGAGATAGGCATGCGGGCGTGGGCGGCGAGATGACGAAGGTGTTCGCCCATTTCGACCGGACCAGTTGCGCAGTTAATGCCAATGACATCGGGATGGAGCGGGTCGATTGCGGCAAGAGCCGCTGCAATTTCGGTCCCTGGCAGCATGCGACCGGTGAGTTCCATCGTGACCTGCACCTGAAGTGGTACTTCACGACCCTCTGCTCGCATCGCTCGGCGAGAGCCGTTCATGGCGGCTTTTACAGTGAGGAGATCGAACATGGTCTCGATAATCAGAAGGTCGACACCACCTTCGATGAGCGCTCGCGCCTGCGCTTCGTAGTGGTCTCGAAGTTCGGCATAGCGAATCTGACCGAGTGAAGGGAAGCGAGTGCCGGGCCCGATTGAGCCGGCGACCCAACGAGGCTGGTCGGGGGTCGAAAAGTCATTCGCGACGCCTCGGGCAAGGCGGGCAGCCACAACGTTCAATTCGTGAACACGATCGGCGAGGTCGTATTCGCCCAGCGGGATAGCGAACGCGCCGAACGTATCGGTCTCGATGACATCGCAGCCGACCTCGAGGTAACGGGCGTGAACATCGGCAATGACGTCAGGTCGGGTGACGACGAGGAGTTCGTTGCAGCCCTCGAGGTCCGGTCCACCAAAATCGTCAGCCGTGACACCACTGGTCTGAATGCAGGTGCCCATGCCGCCGTCGAAGATGACGACCCGGTCATGGATTGCCTCAAGGAATGTGCTCATCGTGGATCTCCTGAAGATGGTTTGGCGCGGAACGAGCATCGGATGTGATCTCGCCGCAAGCCGGGGCATCACGCCCTACCCATCAGGTCAGCTTCGACTCTCACACGGTAGCAGAGCGCGGTCGCGATCAGACGCTGGAGGCGGGTTCGCTGCCTCGCTGCCTCTAGGCTCGCGGTCGTGAAGATCTATACGCGTAAAGGTGATGACGGCACAACTGGGCTGCTCTATGGCGGTCGTGTCGCAAAAAATTCAGCGGCACCGACTGCCTACGGGACCGTCGACGAGTTGCAATCGTTTCTCGGGCTGGCTCGAGCGGAAGCCGATGCCGAACTGGGCGACCTGTTGGTGCATCTTGAACGTGACCTCTGGGTTCTGATGGGCGAACTCGCCGCCGATCCCGGTAGTCGCGACAAGTTGAAGGCAGGGGCAACACTCGTGACCGACGACATGGTCTCCCATCTCGAAGAGTTGATCGACAGCACAAGCGCGAAGTTCGAACAGCCGACCGAGTTCGTCGTGCCGGGTCAGAATCGAATCGGCGCACTGCTCGACGTCGCACGAACAGTTGCTCGTCGCGCCGAGCGCGACAGTCTCGCTGCTGCTGGTCCCGGAAGCGCAGTCGTTCCCTATCTCAACCGCTTATCGGATCTGCTCTGGACTCTTGCTCGCTGGCAAGAAGGCACATCGTTGCCAACGCGGTCCGTGAAGCCCTAATCATCGATTCGTTCTCCTGAACCCAATAAAGAGGTCCTCGTGGCTCTGAAGATTTCGCCTGCCCGTTCCGTCCCTGCGACTGTCGATGCCGTCGTCGTCGCCGTTGCCTCTGACAAGTGTTCCGATCGGGCATTGAAGGCACGTGGACTGCCGATTGCGGCGTTACACACGCAAGGCTTTACCGGCGCAGCCGATCAGACGGCATTCGTCGTCGATGCCAGAGGTCGTTCACTCATCGTTATTGGTGTTGGCGCTTCGAAGTCTGTTGATGACAATCGGCTGCGGCGTTTCGGTGCACAAGGCGTGCGCGCTGGGTCGCGTTCCAAGCGCATCGCCGTCGATGTCAGTGATCTGATCGATCAGCGCGCAGCAACTGATCGCACGACGGCGTTGCGGGCATTGGCGGAAGGCCTCGTGCTCGGCGCGTATCGCTTTACCGAATACCGATCTGATCCCAAGCCTGTCGCTTTAACAACGGTCACGGTCGCGGGGATCAGTGGCAAAGCTTCAACTGATGCATTTGCTGAAGGTCTGAAGATTGGTGAAGCCCAGAACTTTGCTCGAGATCTCGTCAACCGACCAGGTGGCGATCTCACGCCCGACGCGCTCGCACAAGAAGCCGTCAAACTCGCTCGTCGCGAGCGGTTCACCATCGAAGTGCTCAACCTCGCGCAAATCCGTCGGCAGAAACTCGGTGGACTTCTGGGAGTAAATCGTGGTTCCACGCTTGAACCGCGATTTGTGAAGATCACCTATACGCCTCGTTCGCCAAAGGGCACGCTCGCGTTGGTCGGAAAAGGAATTACTTTCGACTCCGGCGGTCTGTCCATCAAAAGTGGCGAAGGCATGATGACCATGAAAATGGACATGGGTGGCGCTGCAGCGGTGCTGGGTTGCTTCGCTGCTCTCAGGGCAGTCGCTCCAAAGTGCAAGGTTGTCGGTTATCTGCCCATGACCGACAACATGAGTGATGGTGACGCAACCCGTCCCGGCGATGTGCTCACCATCCGCAATGGTACGACCGTAGAAGTCCTCAACACCGATGCTGAAGGTCGCCTCGTTCTTGCCGACGCTCTTTCGTTGGCGACCGAAGACGCGCCCGATGCAATTGTCGATCTGGCGACGTTGACTGGCGCAGTTGAAATTGCGCTTGGCGGTCGAATCGCAGCGGTGATGTCAAATAGCGACGCATGGCTTGACGATGTCGAGGCCGCTGCGGAGTCCGCAGGAGAACGTATGTGGCCGCTTCCGTTGCCGACCGACTATCGGGCCTTTCTCGATTCCGATGTCGCTGATTTGCGCAACATCTCTCGGTCGCGTGGCGGCGGCACAATTACCGCGGGCCTCTTCCTTCAGGAATTTGTTGGAGACGACATTCCCTGGGCGCATATCGATATTGCCGGAACGGCATGGTCTGAAGCTGATGACGCCGAAACCACAAAGGGCGGAACCGGTTATGGCGTGCGCACGCTCCTCGAACTTGCTCGCACCTTCACGCCACGTCGTCGCTGATTCCCTGCCGTTTTAGCGTGGTGGTGGGCGCTTCGGCCTGCGGAGCTCGAGCAAGTGCCCATCGAACTGCATCGTGAGCGACAGCTGGATGGAAGCGCCAACGATGCAGCTGACGCTCGATGGTGATGTTTTCTTCGCCGAGTTGGATCATTGACAGCGCAAGAGAACGAGCACGTGTCTGCATCTGTTCGAACGATGGCGATGTGCGGGACTGACGTAGCCATGCGTCGTGGCGAGCCTGAAGCGACTGGGGAAGTCGTTCGGTTTGTGCGCGAGTGAGCGGGGCAAGGCGACGACGGACCATGAGTGAGGTCGGCCCATGCATGCGAGCAGCGCCAAAGCGACAGCACCGTTCAAAGGTGCGCAAGAGTGGAGCATTACGACCACCGCGCATTCCGACGCCCAATGATTGGGCGGTGTCGATGAGATCGAGTTCGAAGCCCTCGGGGTTTCGGTCGAGCCCGTCAGCCAGACGCCGCAGAAGCCAGACTGAAGATGGACCAAGAATCGGCAACCAGAACGTTTCAACATAAGCAGAGCGCGGGTCGTGGCCAAGCTGGTCGATGACCGGGTCGCACCAGGACTCAACGGCATAGGTGGTGGTTGGCTCAACGGGATCGGCAATGAGGGTCACTCGTCCTCCTGAAGACGTCAGCGTCCATCACGACCTTTCGTGATGTTTCGGTGACTTTCGTCCTGCGAAGGTCCACGGTCAACGGGCCAGAAGGACCGTTTCCGGAGGTATCAGGAAGGAGAGTTGGTCTCGTCGGTTCCGGTTTGGGCTGCGGCATCATCTATCGAATGCTGCAGTTCGGTGACTCGCAGTCGAAGTAGCGCGAGTTGTTCGGCGAGTTCACGTGTGCGGTTTTCTGAACGGGTGAGTTCGTAAGAAAAGTGCACGACGATCAAAAGGAGCAAAGCGAGCCCAAGAAGAATGAGAAGTGTCGGCTGATACCAAATACCGAGCCGTTCCGCCGTCCAGTCGAGAAGGCCTGGGACGGCAGCGATGATGACCATGACTGCACCGAGGCTCAGCCACAGAAGTGAGTACTTCGCCTTGAGGTATCGACGACGAACCAAGATCACAATGCCGACAATTGCGAGTGCGACGAGAAGGGCGAGTGCGACGTGTGCACGAAGACTCATGACGCGACCGCTTTCGGTGTGCGACTGCGCCGTGGTGTGTTCGCAAGAGAGACCAAGACTCGTAAGTAGTGGTACACGAGTCGGAAACTGCGGTTCGATGCTTGACCGCCAGAGCGTTCACGCATCGTGACGGGAACTTCACGAACATCGAAATCGGCGCGGCACGCAAGGACAAGTGCTTCCGCCGAGTCCATATATTCGATCGGATAATCAGTGGCGAACATTGCGAGCATGTCCGAGTTGAACGCGCGAAAGCCGGAAGACGTGTCAGAAAACTTTTGCCCGGCGAGGCGCTGAATCGACCAACGAAGAATGCCCATGGCGACGCCACGGCTGCGACCAACGTGGTAGTCGCCCACTCCAGCAAAACGTGACCCAATGACAAGGTCGGCGCCTTCGTTGAGGGGGGCCAAGATGGCTGCAATCTGCGATGCGTCATGTTGTCCATCGGCATCGAACTGAATGGCACGGCCATAACCACGCTCAACGGCGAATCGGAAGCCGGTGCGGAGTGCGCCGCCAATGCCGAGGTTGAATGGAAGTCGAAGGCAGATAGCTCCGTTGGCTTCGGCGAGGTCGGCGGTGTCGTCTTTTGATCCGTCATCAACTACGACGACATCGAAGTCTGGGACGGTGCGCTTCAACTCTGCGAGGGTCGACGGGAGAGTTTCGTGTTCGTTGAAGGCGGGAATGATAACGAGCACTCTGCTGCTATTGGACGCGCTCTCAATCATTGTTCCGCAGGTTACTCCACACGGTTTTCTGGCCTTGGCTCTCTCATAAACGATTGTTTGCGGCCAGAATGAACCTATGGCGGTTCCGGGTGATGAGGTGATTGACGAAGCGGCAATTGGGTTCGCACTGGGAGTGCTTGGGTCGGCGGCTTCGGTAGCGGTGCTCTCCGGCGCAGGCATCAGCACCGATTCAGGTATTCCAGATTTTCGAGGCCCTAACGGGGTGTGGACTCGCAATCCAGGAGCAGAGAAGCGGTCGACGATCCAGCACTATGTCGAGGACCCACAGGTTCGACGCGACGCATGGCAGATTCGACTTCATTCCGACATGTTCACTGCAACGCCGAACGATGGGCACAGGGCACTCGTCGCACTCGAGCGATCAGGTCGGCTGCATACGTTGGTCACACAAAACATCGATGGACTCCATGTGATCGCCGGAAATTCTCCAGACAAGATTGTGGAAATTCATGGAACCGTGCATCGCTGGGAGTGCGTGAGCTGTGGCGCTCGTGGCCCGATGGACGAGGCACTCGACCGAGTCCGAGCGGGGGAGGAAGACCCTCA
Organism: Actinomycetota bacterium; assembly: GCA_026393455.1. Lineage (GTDB taxonomy): Bacteria > Actinomycetota > Acidimicrobiia > Acidimicrobiales > Acidimicrobilacustridaceae > Acidimicrobilacustris. The sequence goes on along the minus strand of JAPLAE010000103.1, from coordinate 26,371 downwards.
TTGTCTGCAATGCGGCGGAATCGTGAAATCGGCGACGATCATGTTCGGGCAATCGCTGGTCGCTGCTGATCTGATGCGGGCGGAAGTGGCGGCAACGGAAGCCGATGTCCTGTTAGCGATTGGCACCAGTTTGAGCGTGTATCCGGTTGCTGCCATGGTGCCGCTGGCCCTCGAGGCAGGGCGGGCCGTCATCATCGTGAATGCCGAGCCGACCCCATTCGATGAGCAGGCCACATCAGTCATTCACGGGTCGGCGTCGGTTGTACTGCCTGCTCTTCTTGCCCTATGAGCCCCGAAGGTGGCAGAAAGCCGACCTAATCGGTAGGGTTTTCATCCCGAGCGAGTGAATCGCTCGATCCCCCGAGCACTTGAGGCACATCATGGCGACCTTCAGAGACCTTCTGTCGCAGACCAAAAGCCAGATCACCGAGATCGAACCCAGCGAAGCCGAAGTGCTTCGCGCCTCGCCCACCACGGTGTTTCTTGATGTACGCGAGCCCGATGAGTTCGAACAGGGAGCGATTCCCGACGCCATTTTCATTCCGCGTGGGCATCTTGAAGCTCAGGTGGAAAGTCGTATCCCTGATCGAGATTCGAAGATCGTCGTCTTCTGTGCCGGAGGCGTGCGCTCAGCATTCGCGGCAAAGACGCTTGGCGAACTTGGCTACACCGATGTTCTGTCAATGAATGGCGGATTCAATGCGTGGAAAGACCAAGGGCGCAAGTGGTCAGCTCCTCGCACGCTCACTGCCGAACAACGCAATCGTTACCAGCGTCATCTTCTGCTTCCTGAGGTCGGCGAAGAAGGTCAGTTGAAGCTTCTCGATTCGAAGGTGCTCTTACTTGGAGCGGGCGGTCTTGGTTCGCCGTCAGCGCTGTATCTCGCTGCTGCTGGCGTCGGCACAATTGGCATTATCGACATGGATGTGGTTGATGAATCCAATCTTCAACGCCAGATCATTCACAACATCGAGCGCGTTGGAATGCGAAAAGTCGATTCGGCAGCGAAGACCTTGAAACTGCTGAATCCTGAAGTCAATGTCATTACTCATGACATGCGCCTCGACGCGTCGAATGTCGTTGAACTTTTGTCGCAGTACGACCTCGTCGTCGACGGTGCGGACAATTTCCCGAGTCGTTATCTGCTTAATGACGCGTCACTTAAGACAGGTACGCCAGTTGTGCACGGGTCGATCTTCCGCTTCGAAGGTCAGATGACAGTGTTTCTTCCGCACGATGGCCCCTGCTACCGGTGCTTCTTGCCCGAGCCTCCGCCACCAGAACTTGCGCCGTCGTGCGCCGAGGCTGGCGTTCTTGGCGTGCTTCCGGGAATTGTTGGCTCAATTCAGGCCATCGAAGCGATCAAGTTGCTTCTTGGCCTTGGCGATTCCTTGTCGGGTCGACTCATGGCCTATGACAGCCTCGAGCAGTCGTTCATGACCTACAAGATCCGTCGCGATCCGAAGTGCCCGGCGTGCTCAATCGAGCCAGAAGAAATCGTGATCGCGGAGTACGACCAGTACTGCACGCCTCATGCCCCGCATTTCGCCCACTAGATCTAGTCGCGTTCAGTGCGTCGAAATGTAACTGGTGGAACTTCAGAACGGTTCGGCGTGGACGGATCGCGTCTTTGAGGTTGGTGCCATGCGAATATGGACACCATGAAAGCCAAGATCACTGCCGGAGCGGCGAAAGTCAAAGAAGCCGTTCCCGGTGGCGCCGCATCGGTGGGTATAGGAATAGCGATCGCGTCGATCGCGTCGTATGTCTTCGTAATCGTTACGTTGAATTCGCTGGATACAGGAGCAAAGGCAGCGTTTTCCGCTTTTTGGGCCGTCATCTTTGTGGTTGGACCGGGTTTCTTCCTCCCCATGGAACAAGAAGTGGGGCGCGCAGTCGCGTATCGCCGTGCTCAAGGCAACGGAAGTCGTCCACTTGTTGCTAAGGCTTTCAAGCTGGGCGCGGCACTGACCGCATTTCTGATTGTGGTCGTAGTCGCTCTGTCGCCGATCCTCTCGAAGGAGATCTACGACGGAGACCAGTTCTTCACTGTTGCACTCGTCTTAAGTTTGATTTCGTTTTTCCTCCTTCATCTCACGCGAGGCGTTCTCGCCGGCGAAGGGCGCTTTCGTCCTTATGCGGAGATGATCGCTATCGATGGGGTTATTCGACTGTCAATGGCAATTGGTCTAGCGGCAGCGGGGGTGACTTCTGCGGGTACCTACGCGTTGTGCATCGGACTCTCGCCGTTGGTGGCACTTCCGTTCGCTTTGCGTAAGGAGCGCGAGATTCTTCAGCCGGGGCCGGACGCTCCATTGAAGGAACTTTCGACGAATATTGGTTGGCTCTTGGCTGCCTCAGTCCTTATGCAGGTTCTGGCCTATTCACCGCTCTTGGGGGTGAATCTTCTCGGCGGAACGGCAGATGAATTGGTTGTCGCTGGTTTTGCGTCGGCATTCTTTATCGCACGAATCCCGATCTTGGCCTTCGGCGCGATCCAGGGGGTCCTTCTGCCGAAACTGGCGGGACTTGCAGGTAGTGGGCGCCACGATGAATTCAAAAGTGGTTTGGAAAAACTGCTGGTTCTTGTGGTGGCGGTTGCGATCGTCGGAACTGTTGGTTCATTTCTTGTGGGACCAACCATCGGCAAGATTCTTTTCAAGGACTTCACGATGAGTGCTGGTGGGCTTGGGTTGCTTGCCGCCGGTAGTGGCGTTTTCATCATCGCGCTGACTTTGGCTCAAGCGCTTATGGCTCTCGGTGGTCACCGCATGACGGTGCTTGCGTGGGGGTCAGGTGTAGCTGCGGCAATCGTTTGTATGGCAGTACTCGTTGACCTTCAATTGCGCGTCGATGTTGGCTTCCTTGTTGGGTCTGTAATCGCAACGTTCGTGATGTTCATCTCAGTCATCCGACGCCGGTCCCAGATGGCGAACGTTGGAGTTGGCTTGCTTGTCGACGCGATTGAACACGAACCAATCGAAATCTAATCAGCGTTCAATGAAGCGACGCGCAAGCATCCAGTAGGCAGCCAGAAGTTTCTCAACAATCTTTGGTGGGTGAACCTCGGTCAGATTGCCAGGCGAAAGGCTCGTTGAAAGCAGATCGAGAAAGTCAGATTCGGGAGCAGTCACGAGTCCTTGTACGAGTTCTCGTCGGTCTCGGATAGCCCGCATATTTCGAAGGATCCACCAATACGAGCGCATCTTTTCTGAGAACCATCCGTGGCGGAGTGAGAGTGCAACAAGACCAAGTTCCATTGCAAGTAGCAGGGGAGCGATGGCAATCAGATGGCGGGCGGAGAAGCACGTGAGTGTGGTTACGGCGCGGTTTCGTTCGAGCAAGAAAAACTTTGCCGAGTTCCGGGAAAACTCGTAGCGATGGATCACGACAGCTTCGGGAACGTAGAGGACTTTGAGTCCTTTGCGGTGCGTTCGAATACTCAATTCGGCATCTTCGTAATAGGCGAAAAAACTTTCGTTAAACCCGCCAAATTCGTCCCATAACGAACGACGCAGTACCAGTCCGGCCCCGCTGGCTCCGGCAACCTCGATCTGTGTATTGATGACGTCAGCGGGTTCACCAAAACGACTTGACCAACTCAGTCCGGTAACGGTGATGACAGTTCCAGCCGAATTGAGATTGTCTGGTTGATCGGCCAAACGAATCGATCCTGTAGCGATGCCGACGAGTGGGTCTTGCGTTACGGCGCACAGCAATCGAAGTGTGTCTACTTCGACAACAGCGTCGGGATTGATCAGCGCAATCAGGTCCCCTTCACTGTGCGCAACGCCTATGTTGCATCCTTCGGCAAATCCCGTATTACGCCCTGGCCGAACCACTTGAACCCGGTCCCGGCGTTCAAGTTCGGCGATGACTACTTCTGATCCACCGTTTTCTACGAGGACAACATTGGCAATAATGCCTTCTGAGGCCAGCAGTGAGGCCACGCATCGTTCAAGCCATGGTTCCTCGCCGTAGACCACTACAACGACTGAGACATGAGTGTTCGCGCCCGAAGGTTTGTCGGGGCGCAGGTCTTCCATCGCGGCAAACTATCATTGACGTCGTTGGGCTTCGCCTTCGCATCGCCGGCCTCACTTGGAGAAATGATGGAATCAGATACCTCTGGGGAGTGCTACGCCGCCCGGCTTGAACGCTTGTCGGGGAAGAGTTGGAAACGCTTTATTCCCGACCCCTATCGGTGGAATATCCGTCGTTCGAACATGGGCAGAATGCTGGACGTTGGCTGCGGCATCGGTCGGTGTCTGATGTTCAACGGCGGCAATGGCGTCGGCGTCGATCACAATCCAACGTCGGTGTCCAAATGTCGATCCCGCGGACTCGAGGCGTACACACCGGAAGAGTTCAGTTCGCTGGATCTTGGCCTCTTCGATTCGGTTCTGCTGTCACATGTTTTGGAACACACCTCGCCTGTCGAGGGCCGCGAGTTGCTGAACTCATACCTTCCCTATCTGAAGCCCGGGGGAATGGTGATGCTGATCACGCCTCAGCTCGCCGGGCAGAAGTCCGATCCGACTCATGTGCGCTTTCTCGATCGACAGGCATTGGCCGACGAACTCATGGAAATGGGAGCAAAAAACGTCAAAACTCGTTCATTCCCGTTCCCAGAAGTAGTCGGTCGCGCCTTTCGACACAATGAATCCCAGGCAATTGCAGTCTTTTCGGGTGGTGTCGGTCCTCGCTGAGGCGGGGCTACACTTACAAAAGGCGGAGGAGCACGTTTTCGTGCGTCCTGTTTTGAGGTGTGCATGTCCGTCTTTGCGTTGAGGTCCAAATCTCCGTTCCGTCGAATCGGTCGACGTCGAAGCGCCATCTTTGGAGTTCTCCTCGTTCTTGCTGTCGGGGCCACTGCATGTTTGCCCGGTGTCGTCGACGTTCCGACCTCGGGACAAAGCTATGGAAAGGGTCCGCTCGACGCGATTCGTGACGCTGCAGATCGGACGACGAGCACCGGCCCCTATTCACAGTGCGGTCTCACCTCAGTAGAACTCGCCGTGATGATGATGGTGCCGACCTATTTCGAAGCGGGAGGTCCCGTGCCTTCGCCGATGGCCCTCTCGCGTTGGGACAACATGTCGGTTTCGGCGAGCAATGCAACTCTTTTCGCATTTGGGCAGACAACGGGCCCGTATGTCAACGCATTCTTCAGTCCAGGGATTGGGCTTTGGCAATTCGATTCAGCAGGTGGATGGGATCTAACCGCTGCTGACGCGATTGATGCAGTGACTTCTTCGAATGCGGCCGCATCAACAATCGCTTACCGCTTTTGCAACGCTCCTGACAGCCGTAGGGGAACGCCAGAACTCCGCAGGTCCTATGCGTGGGGTCCGTGGTTCGGATGCAGCGCTGGCGCTTCTAGTGTCTGTGAATCTCGCTATCAGCAGCTTGTTACCGAGGGAAAAATCAATTCGGGTCAAGACGCAACAGTCGATCGTTCTGGCGGAATGTCATCGCGAACCTGCACGGTTGCTGGTTTAGGAACGAACCTGCCCTGTTGGTATGTCAACCCGGCCAATGCGCAAGGTTCTCGCGGCTGGACCAGTGGAACCTACGATCCGACTCGTCCGAACTACGTGACACCGCTGCCTAAACCGTTCTATGTGCTTCGCGCTAATGGACGGGAATACCGCATCTGGTTGGCTGCCGACACGGGTTATGACATTGGAATCACGGCGTCGAAGCCTGTCACCACGAACGCCCGCACATCACTGGTTTGGGAGCGCAGCGCGGCACTTTGTGATCTCACGACGATGAGAGGTGTCTGCGGAGCCACGAGTCCTGTCGGATTCCTGGACTCGGTTGAAGAATCAGGTTCAAATCGAGTCCGCGTGAGGGGGTGGGCCTTTGATCGCGATACGCAGACTCCACTAGCGCTGAGTGTGAGCGTCGGTTCCGCCGCCCAGAACATAACGACGCAGATTTCCCGAGCAGATGTCGCTGCGGTTATTCCCGGTGCGCCCGGCAACAGCGGGTTCGACGTAACAATTAATGCAACTCCAGGGACACAGAACATCTGCGTGACTGCTCTCGATGTCGGTGGGCCTGGTGTGAACACCAACCTTGGATGCCGCTCCGTTTTAGTTTCTGGAGTACCGCTTGCATTTATTGATGGAACGCAAATTCGACCTGGAGCGATCGATGTCTGGGGATGGGGATTCCTTCCGGGCGACGCGTCTGCGTCAATAGCTCTCTATGTCGATGGTCAGGTCGCTGGTCGCGTGAGTCGAACAGTTGCTCGGCCCGATGTTCTCGCTGTTTTTTCAGGCGCAGAACTCGTCACGGGTTTCTCTGGAACCGCAACTTCTTATGGTGGTTCACACACAGTTTGTGTTGGACTCAATGCACTTCCGGCGATGACTGTTGGGTGTCGGCAAGTCACTTTGTCTGGAGGCTCACCAACGGGATTCCTTGACTCTGTGACCCGCACCTCCGGTGGAATCGCTGTGAACGGGTGGGCGATTGACCCGGACACTGCTGCATCGGTAGATATTCATGTCTATGTAAATGGTGTCAACACTCTCGCTTCAGCCTCGGGATCGCGACCCGATGTCGGGGCAGCGATGCCGGGCTACGGCAATAATCACGGTTTCGCCGTGACGGTGCCGGCCCGTGGAAACTCGTCAGACGTTTGTGTCTATGGCATCAACGTTGGTGTAGGGGTACATGTCCTTCTGGGCTGCCGCAAAGTTTGATCACCCTCGCTACGGCGTCGGGTTGTCGCCCCTTCGAAATATTTGGGTTGGGCTGATAGACCATTGCCTGTGAAAGGACTCATTCTTTCCGGCGGCGCCGGCACGCGACTTCGACCAATCACCCACACCAGTGCCAAGCAGTTGGTTCCGGTGGCCAATAAACCGATTCTCTTCTATGGGATCGAGGACATGGTCGAGGCCGGTATTTCCGAAATCGGCATCGTCACTGGAGACACTGGCCCCGAGATTCAAGCTGCAGTTGGAGATGGCTCGCGTTGGGGGGCCAAGGTCACCTACATACCTCAAGAGGCTCCGCTGGGCCTGGCGCACTGTGTCTTGATCGCTCAGGATTTTCTTGGTGACGATGACTTTGTGATGTATCTCGGCGACAACTTGCTCCGCCAGGGCATCGCCGAATTCGTTGAGAGCTTTGAAACCGATCATGCCGGATCTCGCGCTGGCGATGTGCAAGTTCCGTCCGCACAGATCTTGCTTGCGCGCGTTCCCGATCCCCAACGATTTGGTGTTGCTGAAATCGGCGCCGATGGCGAAGTGACACAATTAGTGGAGAAGCCGGTCGAACCAAAGTCGGATCTCGCGCTTGTTGGCGTGTACCTCTTTGATCGCCATATCCATGAAGCTGTTGCTGCAATCGATCCTTCACTGCGCGGAGAACTCGAAATCACTGACGCAATTCAGTGGCTCATCGATAACGGTCATCGTGTTCGGCATGAGGTGCTCGAAGGTTGGTGGAAAGACACCGGCAAACTCGAACCACTTCTCGAGGGAAATCGCCTTGTGCTCGACATGCTTGAAGCATCGAATGCAGGAACCGTCGACGCTGTATCGGTATTAGAGGGGATTGTCGTCATCGAAGCGGGCGCTGACGTGGTTAATTCCACATTGCGTGGTCCCGTGATTATTGGTGAAGGATCTCGAATCATCGACAGCACCGTTGGTCCCTACGCATCGATCTATTTCGATTGCGAAATTTCCGACAGCACGATTGAGAATTCGGTGATTCTTGAAGAGTCGCGAATCACCGGGATCCATACGATTGCTGATTCGTTAGTCGGTAAGCAGGTTGAAGTGCGTAAATCGCAAAGCGAGCCGCATGCCAATCGACTGATGATCGGTGATCATTCAGTCGTAGAACTGGCTTAAATGCCGGGATCTCGGCCTGATGGAGTTTGCTGGTTCTCTCCCTCTACGCTTAGTGGGTGGTAACCGCCTGCTCGGAACGGCTTCAGGCGCCGTTGATCGCTTCCCATCATGACTGACACTCCTTCCCCCCTAAACCCTCGCGTTACTCTGAGAGTCGTTATCGGTTTCTTCATCGCGTTCGCTGCGTCAATCGCTATAGCGTCTGCGGCTGGCGCTGTGATTACTGGTGTTGATGTGGCGAGCTATCAGCATCCAGGGGGAGCGGGCATCAATTGGGGCGCAGTGCGGAGTGCTGGTCATTCGTTCGCGTACGTGAAGGCCACCGAAGGTACGTCATATACGAATCCCTATTTCGCAGGTGATTGGTCGGGGATAGCGAATGCCGGTATGTTCCGCGGCGCCTATCACTACGCTCGGCCAGCGCTGCCGATGAGTACCGCTGTTGATCAAGCCCGGTATTTTGTTTCACGCACAGGATCAATGACCGGTGGTGCTGATCTTCCTGGTGAGCTTGATTTGGAAGAGACCGGCGGGCTCTCCCAATCAGATTTAGCGCAATGGACAAGAACATTTCTTTCCGAGGTGACGTTGCTCACTGGGAAACGTCCGCTTGTCTATACCGGTCGTTGGTTTTGGAGCGGAAACATCGGCAACTACGGAGCCGATATCGGTCGTGACTACATCCTCTGGACAGCGGACTACCACTGCCAACGGCAGGACGGGTCCTTGTTCTGCGATCCGAATGTAGACACCTACGTTCCACCGGTCTACGGCGGCTGGTCTTCGTGGACGTTCTGGCAGAACTACAGCGTCGGTGCGGTGCCAGGGATTATCGGCAACGTCGACATGAACCGTTTCTGCTGCGATCTTGGTGCGCTGGGAGCCCTCACAGGATCAGGTGCCGGAGCCGGCACTCCCTTCGGCTCCCTCGATGCAATTTCGATTACTTCGGAATCTTCGGCGACGGTCTCAGGCTGGGCGATTGACCCCGATACTCGTGAATCGATCCCTATTCATACCTATGTTGACTCGGCGAACAACTGGGCTGTTGCTGGCCTGCCCCGCAGTGACGTTGGTGCGGTGTTCCCAGGATTTGGACCGAACCACGGGTTCTCCTACGCGGTTCCTCTAGGGCCGGACTCTCGGAGTATTTGTGTCTATGCAATCAACAGTGGCGCTGGTGGCAACAAATTATTGGGATGTAAGACCATCGGGCTACCGCCTGGTCCTCCCATCGGTTTTGTGGACTCTGTAGTCGCTGGCGACGGAACGATTCGAGTGTCGGGTTGGGGGCTCGATCCCGATACGAGGGCCGCCATTGGTGTCCACGTCTACGTCGATTCTGTGGGTACGCCAACTTTTGCTGCGAACACTCGTAACGATGTCGCCGCAGCTTTCTCGAGATACGGCGCCAACCACGGATTTGATCTCACCGCTCCCGCTTCCGCTGGTGCGCACAACGTTTGTGTCTACGCCATCAACGTCGGACCTGGATCCCATACGACTCTCCGTTGTCAAAGCGTCACGGTGGCGGGTGCACCGGGCGGGTCGCCATTCGGAGTGTTGGACAACATCGTGGTTCAACCCGGTTCCGCAACCTTCAATGGCTGGGCAATTGATCCCGATACCTCAGCGCCAGTGACGATGCTCGTACTTGTCGATGGGCAATGGTCCACTGCGACGGCCGAGAATCCCCGAGCAGATCTTGCCGCTCCATTTCCACGTTCCGGAATAAACCATGGCTACTCAATTCCGATCTGGCTGTCCCCGGGTAATCACGCGATGTGTATCGCGGCACTGGATGTTTCTGGAGGACAGAACGGAACGATTCTCGCTTGCAGAAACTTTGTGGTGCCGTCGGCAAACCCTGTTGGCATGATCGACAGTGTGACGGCAGTTGGAAATTCGATAGCCGTGACGGGTTGGGCGTTTGATCCAAACACAAACGATCCGATTTTCGTGCATGTGTATGTGAATGGTGCGTCTGTCGGTGTGTTGGCGAATGGATCTCGTCCCGATGTCGGCGCAGTGTTCGGCAACGGTGCGAATCATGGGTACAGCACCACCGTGGGTCGAACAGGATCTGGATCCCAGACGGTGTGTGTCTATGGGATCAATGTGGGACCGGGAAATCATCAACTTCTGGGGTGCAAGACACTTCCGTAGTTCGGGGCGGTCTCGGCTAGCCTGACCTCTTGTTCATCGAGACTTCAGGAACGCATTGATGGCTGAAATCACCGAATCACAACAGATCGCTGGGGTTTACCTCGTAGACCCTTCGATCCACGGCGACGAGCGCGGTTTCTTCGTCGAGACCTACCGACGAGAATGGTTCCCCCAGGGTCGTGAAATGGTGCAGGGCAACCGCGGAGACCGCCAAGCGGGTGCGGTTGTGGGCTTGCATTATCACCTGCATCAGGCCGATTACTGGTACGTCCCCTATGGCACTGCACGGGTTGTATTGCATGATCTGCGCACAGGTTCTCCCACCGATGGGGCAACACAATGGATCGACCTTGGCCGTCAGGCCGATGGCACCCATAGTCACCGCGGTATCTTCATTCCGCCGGGCGTGGCTCATGGCTTCGCCGCTCTCACCGATATGACCATTACCTATTTGGTCGACAATTACTACAACCCAGCTGATGAACTTGGTGTGGCCTGGGACGATCCTGCAATTGGCGCCGATTGGGGAGTAACCGAACCGATCCTTTCCGGACGAGACCAAGCCAATCCGCGTCGGGTTGATATTGAACCGCAGTGGCAGCCGCACTGGCTCCTGCGCCCCTGAGAAGGAACTCCATCATGAAATTGTTTGTGACCGGCGGGGCCGGATTTATCGGCTCAAATTACGTGCGTCACGTATTGGAAACAACGGACGACGAAGTAACAGTCTTTGACGCGCTGACCTATGCGGGCAACCTTTCGAGCTTGGCTGACGTTGCTGACAACAAGCACTATTCATTCGTGCAGGGCGACATCTGCGATCGAACTGCAGTGACAGCCGCAATGGCGGGGCACGATGCCGTTGTGCACTTCGCAGCCGAAAGTCATGTCGATCGCTCAATCGTTGATCCCGACACCTTTGTGCGAACGAATTGTCTGGGCACAAACGTCATGTGTGATGTTGCTCGCGTCATCGGCGTCGACCGATTCCTTCATATCTCGACCGACGAAGTTTATGGATCGATCGAGAAAGGCTCATTTGTCGAGACTGACCGACTTGAACCCCGATCTCCTTATTCATCATCGAAGGCCGGATCTGACCTCATTGCGCTTTCGTACGAAGAAACCTATGGATTGCCGGTGATCGTTACCCGATCATCGAACAACTTTGGGCCCTACCAATTCCCAGAGAAAGTTATTCCGTTGTTTGTCACCAACTTGCTTGATGGCAAAAAGGTTCCTCTTTATGGCGATGGATTGAACATCCGAGATTGGATTCATGTTCAGGACAACTGTGCTGGCGTCGACACGGTGTTACGTAATGGCAAGGTCGGCGAGGTCTACAACATCGGTGGTGGGAACGAGACCACGAACCGCGATCTCACGTCGATGGTGCTCGCCAACTGTGGAGTTGGTGAAGAAATGATTGAGTTCGTCGAAGACAGGCTTGGGCACGATCGTCGTTATTCGATCGACTGTTCGAAGGCCAAAGCGCTTGGTTGGTCGCCTACCCGTGACCTCGATAGCGCTGTTGCAGAGACGGTTGAGTGGTACCGGGCCAATCGCGCCTGGTGGGAACCACTGAAGGGCTGATTCGTGCGCGTTCTGATCACCGGAGCTGGGGGACAGGTCGGCACAGAACTCGTTGACGTCTTCGCGGCGGGTGGGCACGAGGTTCAAGGTTTCACGCACGCAACCCTTGACGTAACCCGTCGCGATGCGGTTCGGGCTGTGGTCATGGAGTTTCACCCAGATGCGATAGTGCATTCAGCGGCGTGGACTGCAGTCGACGCGTGCGAAGGCGATCCCGATCGGGCCTTTGCCGTAAACGCGATGGGAACTCGCTTTGTTGTTGAAGCTGCACGGTTGGTTGATGCGCCTGTGCACTACATCTCGACTGACTACGTTTTCGACGGTTCAAAGGATTCGCCGTATGTCGAATGGGACGCACCAAATCCTCAGTCTGTCTATGGCCTGTCGAAACTGGCAGGGGAGCTCGAACTCGATACCGGTTCCACCGTTATCCGCACGTCATGGGTCTGTGGTTTTCACGGATCAAACATGGTGAAAACGATCCTGCGGTTGGCGGGCGAGCACGAAACGTTGTCGTTCGTCAACGATCAATTCGGGCATCCGAGCTTTGCTGATGATCTGGCCGCGATGATTGCGAAACTCGTGACGGAACGACGAAGTGGCACGTTTCATGTCACGAACCAGGGAGCAGTGAGCTGGTTCGAGTTCGCGCGAGAAGTTCTTCTCGCTGCAGGACAAGATCCGACGCGTGTTCACCCAATTGCTACGGCGGACTTGCAGCCCGCCAGACCGGCGCCACGACCAGCAAATTCGGTTCTAGACAACGCAGCACTTCGACTGTCGGGTGTCGAAGATATGAAGGACTTTCGGGTACCACTGCTTCGTCTCGTCGCTCAAGTGAACTCTTAGGTTTCCAGTGCTGTCATTCGAGGAGTTTTGGCTGGCATCTAGCGTGTCGCCGTGGCCGAAGTTGGTGTGAGGATGGACGAACCGAGAATCCGAGTAGTTGTTCTGAACTTCAATGGCGGCGAGATGGTCGTCAAAGCTCTCGAGCACCTTGTCGCAACTGACTATCCGAGAGACCGAATTCAGGTTATCTGCGTGGATAACTGCTCGACCGATGGCAGTGTGGCATTGATCGAACAACGGCTCCCACAGGTCGAGGTTCGCTCCAACGAGTCCAACCTTGGATTTCCGGGTAACAACACTGCCCTCACCGATCTAGACACATTCGACTACGTTGCCCTCATTAATAGCGATGCGTTTGTCGAGCGAGATTGGCTCCGCCCGTTGGTGGAAGCGGCTGAAGGCGAACTTGGACTCGGAGCAGTGTGCCCCAAGATTCTTCTTGCCCCCCAATTCCTTGAAGTGTCGATTCGTATGGGTTCGGATTTGTTCGGTACGAGTGAAGTACGCGGACAGGGTGTCATTGTTCGGGGAGTTCGAAGCGAAGAACAGGACGTCTTTGTTGAGTCGAATCTCGGAGCAACAGGCTGGGGTCGTGAGGCAGATAAAAATGGTGTCTTCGAATGGTCTCATCGGGTTTCGAAGATTCGTATTCCGGTGGCTTCAACCACTGCAGACGTGGTGAAGGTCTCGCTACTACTGGAGGCGCCAGAGATTCGGACAGTCTCGATCGACGGCGGTTGTGGCGCTATCGAACGGCCGGTCGGCAAAATCGCGGAGTGGTTCGAGATTGATGTTCGCGGTGAATCGTTTGATGTCTTAAACAATGTCGGATCGTCGGTGCTTGGCGATGGTTACGGCGTCGATAATGGGTACCTCGAACGCGATAACGGTCAGTTCGATGAACCATGTGACGTGTTCGCTTGGTGCGGAGGCGCTGTCCTCTTGCGAACTGCATACCTTCGTGATGTTGGGCTCTTCGATGAGTTGTTTTTTCTTTATTATGAAGACACGGATCTTTCGTGGCGCGGCGCACTTCGCGGTTGGCGCTACAGGACAGTTCCACAGAGTCGGGTGAGACACCTTCATGCTGCGAGTTCTATTGAGGCATCAGCAGTTTTTGCGAGGTACACAGAACGAAACCGTCTTCTGATGCTTTTCAAAAATGCCCCAGCGCCTCTAGTCTTTCGACAGATCATTCGGTTTGTATTGATAACCGGGTCCTATGTGCGACGCGATGTGCTGCTTGCGGTTCTTCACGGTCGTAAGCCGAATTTCACTACGGTTTGTGGCCGTCTGGCGTCGCTCTTTGCCCTCGGCGCTCTGACTCCCAAAATGGTGGGAAAGCGTCGAGCCATTCGAAGCCAGCGACTTGTCCAAGATCCCGAGTTGCAAGCGAAAATGATGAATCTTCGTCATCTGTCGTGATGGTTGGGAACCTCTTTGGCCTAGTGGTTTACTGACTAGAGTTTGCGGTGTGGAAACTGGTTCCAAGAAGGTGTTGGCGATTATCCCCGCGCTCAACGAAGCGGAGACCGTTGCTGCTGTCATCGCTGAAATTCACTCGGTGGTGAACTGCGACGTTCTGGTAATTGACGATGGTTCCACCGACGCAACGGTTGCGATCGCCCGTAACGTTGGCGCAACGGTGGTGTCCCATCCGTTCAACCTTGGCGTGGGCGCAGCGATCCGCACGGGGTTGCTCTACGCAGACCGTCTTGACTACTCAGTTGTTGTTCAGATCGATGCCGATGGCCAACACGACGTGAACTCGGCCATTGATCTCATCGAACCCGCACTAAGCGGTAACGCTGATTTGGTTCTGGGCTCAAGGTTTGCGAGTGGTTACCAAGTCTCAGGTCTTCGGGCACTTGGGATGAGACTTTTGTCGAGAATTGTGAGTCGTCGGATTGGGGTCACCATCACAGATACGACAAGCGGATTCCGAGCGTTTGGACCGAACGCTGTTGGGCCGTTCGCTCGGGCATATCCGACTGAATATCTCTCCGATACCGTCGAAGCGTTACTCATCGCGAATGACTTGGGTTTCAGGATCGAGGAGCGGTCAGTCACGATGCATCCACGCCTGGGTGGCCAGGCTTCTGCGGGGTGGTCTCGGAGCAGCTATCTGATGGTTCGGTTATTCCTAGTAATCGCCTTCCACCCGCTGCGACGCTCTGAAGTTCAAGGATCCCGCAAATGACTCTCGAAATTGTTCTTGCAGTAACGGCATTGCTTTTATTTGTCGTTATTTTTGAGGCGCTTCGTCGGCGACGACTGTCGGAGAACTTCGCCCTTTTCTGGATGGGCGTTGGCATCGCTGCTGTTGCACTCGCGTTTGCCCGACCGCTTATCGACTCGGTTTCTGATGCGATTGGGGTGTCTTACGGACCGACGCTTGTCTTTGCTGCATTCGCAGTGTTCTTAGTCATCGTCTGTTTGTCGTTGAGCATGCATATCAGTCGTATTGAGAGCCAAGTCGAGACGCTGGCACAGCAACTGGCGCTTCGCGAGGTATTTCCACCGCTCTCGGAAGGCGAAAATGAATCTCCGTCTCACGACTTAGAAGAGCCATTGTGAGATCCCGTACCAAACATCTACTCCAGTTGTTGTCGTCAACGGAACGTCGAGTCTGGGTCTCGACATTCGTGTTCTTTGGATTGATGACTTTCGTGTGGGCCGCTGCGGTTCCCTATTTCTCAGGGCCTGATGAACCGTCTCATGTAGCTCGAGCCTGGTCAGTCGCTCATGGTGAACCACTCGGAAAGGATCCGAATTTTGGGGGCGTTCGAATCGTCAAGGTTCCTTCGTTTCTCAGTGCTGAGCATGTGAGTACTGATTGCTATCGCATCGATCCCAATGCGCCTGCAGGGTGTTTCTCGCTTTTCGCGTCCGACAGTCAAGTAGAAACGCCTACGAGCGCCGGCGCGCAATTCCCCTTCTTCTATCTGCCTGTTGGACTCCCTTTCTTGGTTGCAGACGGTGGACTGGGCCTGATACTCGCTCGATGGGTTTCGGGGGCTATCGCGGCAGCTTTCGTTGCTTCGGCAATGGTTACGGCTCGCTCGTCGAATTCGCGACGTTGGCTCCCTCCGGCGTTATTCCTGGCCTGCCCGCCAATGTTTATTTATATAGCGAGCGTTACTAACCCAAGTGGGCTCGAGATAGCAGCTTCGGTGGGGATGTGGATCTCCGGCTTGGTATTGGCCAGTGAGAAAACGATTTCTAAACGGTTAGTGCTTCGATTTGGAGTTGCTGTTTGTACGGTTCTCGTGGCACGTCAACTCGGTCCTTTGTGGGTCGCAGTAGCGCTGGCCACTCTGGGTTTGCTCGCCGGACGAGATCGGGTTCGGGCGTTGGCGAAATCGCGTTCGATGCAATTGTGTGCCGTGGCAGCTGCATCTGTTGGACTGATCTGGGCTGGCTGGATGCTCCTTGCGCATCCGTTGGCGACTGAATCGAATGCATCAGGGAGCCAAATGAGTGCGACGAATATTTTGACCACTCAGCTTGGCCGACTTACTCAGGTGGCCGAGGAATCGATTGGCGTTTTTGGTTGGCTTGAAGTTCGAGTGCCGGTGTTCACCTATGCGGTCTGGATGTCTGCAGTCGTTGGTCTGTTGGCACTGTGCTTGATGTTCGGCGCTCGTCGCTATGCAATTGGAGCAATTGGACTTCTGTTCGGCACGGTCTTGATTCAAACGGCGGGTGAATTCCGTTCTGTCGAATCCATCGGGTTCGTCTGGCAGGGACGCTATTCACTCCCGATGTTGGTTGGTGTCCCGTTGATTGCTGGCGTAGGTCTTGCTGCCGGTCGTCGACTCCCGTCCGTTTCTGTTCTTGGTAAAAGTTTTATTGGTGGTGTCCTTTGGAGCGCACTCTTTCTCGCCTTTGCACAGTCGGTGCGTCGGTACTCGGTAGGGGCGACAGGTTCCATTCTTTTTTGGAAATCTGAAGACTGGTCGCCACCTGTCTCGGCTGTTCTGCTCTTGGTCGTGTTCGGTCTGGCCGCCGCAGGCTGGGTTCTGATGAGTCGGCCTGCTTCCGACAGCATTTCTGATTATCGCGACAGTGCATCCGGGGGATACGAGGCAGAAGAACCTTCTCCGAGTTCCCGATGACCTCTGGAGGCCCCTGCTAGATTTTGAAGGCGCTGATCGAATGATTGGCGGTTCGAGTATCTGGAGATCTCGTCAATTGGCTGCTGTCACCCAACTGTGGGCTTATCGCAACCTGATCTACAACCTTGCCCAGCGCGAGCTGCGGTCGCGGTACAAGAAGAGTTTGCTTGGATGGCTGTGGTCACTTCTCAATCCAGCGGCGGTACTGGCGGTGTACACGCTGGTCTTCGGATATTTTTTCAATGCTCAAGCCCCGATCGCAGGAAATGGGCGCACAGCAGTCTTTGCCCTGTACCTCTTCGCCGGCTTGTGGGTGTGGAACCTCTTCAATGGCACCGTCCTGGGTGCGATTGCCGCTTTGCAGTCCGCAGGACCCTTGCTTAATAAGGTCTACTTCCCGCCAGCGTGTCCGGCTCTGGCTAACACCATCACGGTGTTACTTCAGGCGATGATTGAAGCGGGCATTCTTCTCTTCATCATGATTTTGCTTGGAAACGTGGGCTGGATGCTCTTGCTCTTTCCACTGCTTATCTTGTGCATCACGCTTTTCTCAGTGGGTATTGGACTCGCTCTCAGCGTCTACAACGTCTTCTACCGAGATGTGAATTATCTCGTAACAATTGGTATGAACGTTCTGTTCTACGCCACGCCAATTATTTACCCGATCACCCTTGTTCAATCAAAGAACATGACGCTGGCACGCATCTTGCAATTGAATCCCATCGCTCAGTACGTGCAGTGGTCTCGTGACATTTTTTATGGGCTCACTATGCCGAGCACCGCTTCACTGATCGTTGTGCCGCTTGCATCGTTTGCGATTTTTGTACTTGGACTCTTTATCTTTAATCGTAAGTCACGAGATATCGCGCAGGAGCTGTGAGCCGATGAACGCCATCGAAGTCCAGGATGTCTCGAAACGATTCCGTCTCTATACAGATCGCCCCGGAAGTCTCAAGCAGCTCTTTACAAAATTTGGGCTACCGAAGTACGACGACTTCTGGGCGGTTCGCAACGTGACTCTCGATGTTGAGAATGCGAGTGTTTCCGGACTCATTGGGCACAACGGTTGCGGGAAGTCCACACTTCTCCGAATGATGGCTGGTATTCACTTTCCCACCAGCGGCACAGTGGCCACCAAAGGGCGTATTTCTGCACTCCTCGAATTGGGAGCGGGGTTCCACCCTGAGCTGACTGGCAGAGAGAACGTCTATCTCAATGCATCGATTTTGGGGCTCAGTCGCAAACAGACAGATCTAATTTTTGATCGGATCGTCGATTTTTCCGGCCTCTCTGCATTTATCGATAGCCCGGTCAAGCATTATTCGAGCGGCATGTACGTTCGGCTTGGATTCTCGGTTGCTGTTCATGTCGATCCGCAGATTCTTCTAGTTGACGAAGTGATTGCAGTGGGCGACGAAGACTTTCAGCGGAGATGCCTTGATCATCTTGCTGGTTTGAAGGCTTCGGGCGTAACGATTGTCCTGGTTTCTCACAATTTGGGAGTTATCGGTGATCTTTGCGATCAAGTGACATGGATGGACCATGGAGTCGTGCGTGAAATCGGCGAGCCGACATGGGTCATCTCTCAGTATCTGCAAGAAGTCAACGCCGCCGAGTCGGAACGACTCCGTCTTGAAGCAGAGGCAGCGGGCTTTGTTCCGGCCCCAGCGAAACCAACGGAATCCGAAATGGTGGATGACTCGGGTACCGCAATTGAATTCGGTATTACCGGACAACCCGTCAATCTTCGTATTGCGCTACCGGATCATCTTGCCTCTGAGGAACACACCTATTCGCTCCTGATCCAAACAGAGTCTGGGGTTGTTGTTGGCGAAACAGAATTGAGCATGCCTCTTGCTCGTTCTGGCCCATTTCCGAACGGGTACACAATTCGATGTCGGTTTGATCCGTTGCTACTGGGCCCAGGGGTCTATGAGGGGCGAGTGCGCGTTCTTGGGGGGGAAACTCATCGAGGTGAAGCCATGAGAGACCTCTCGTTCCCGTTTCGTGTTCGCGCTGAGAGCTCCGTTCCTGGAGGGATGTTGCGACTTCCTGCCACATGGCTCGAAGACAACGGTCAGTGAAGGCCTAATGGCGCAGTTTGCTGGCTTACTCCCAAAACTGGATCCTTATGCGCGATCGTTTAATGCGGAACGGGTCGTGCGCGTGTCGATGCCGCGGCGAACGTTGCCGGCGGACGGTCGAACGACAGGACTTTCGGTTCTCGTGCTTCATAAAGATCGGCCGGATCTCCTGAAGCGGCTCTGGGCAGGTTTCGACAAACTTCGAGAACTTTGTGAGCGTTCTGGCATCGAGATCGAACTGCTTCTTGGTGACACGGGTTCGTCAAACTCTGAAACGCTTGCGCTTCTCGACACACCACCCAAGGGCGTCGAGATAACGCGCGGGATGCGGTACCAATTCTCGCGTTGCAATAATGACCTCTTCGAACATGCGCGCTATTCAACTGTGCTGTTCATGAATAACGATGTCTTTATCGATGAATGTCCTGAGGGCGTTATCGAGGCCTTTCAACAGTTCTCGAATGATACGAATGTCGGGGCTGTAGGCATTGTTCTCCTTTTCGAAGATGGAACTGTGCAACATGCTGGGGTCGAGTTGCTTCGATCGCCCGAGTTGTTTGCGGTTCCGTACCACCCAGGGGCGAAGCAGACTCCGGCGCATGCTCTTGGGGACTCGTTCACGTCTACGGCGGTAACGGGAGCATTTCTCATGACCTCGAGCGACCTCTACGCCCGATCCGGCGGGTTTGACGAACGGTACGAGGCCGAGTGCCAAGACATTGATTACTGCTTGCGGCTTCGTCGAGTGGGATTTGAGATCCGAACGTTGTCCGTAGGTCCGATCTTCCATGTCGAGAACGGCACCCGTGAACCAGGTGAAGAGGACTGGATCGATAGAGCATTGTTCATTCGCCGCTGGAGCTCATTCGCGGAGTGTCTTTAACGATGAGAAACGTCCTATTGCTCACGTCAGTTATGAAACGCGGTTTCGGCGTATCGGTAGTTGCCCGTGAAGTCGCCGATCGCATAGGCGCTGCTGGTTGGAACATGTCGATTGGCTGTCTTGAATACGACGAGTTCTATGGCGATAGTGATGTTGTTGAGTTGCGACCCTCGCCACAGACGATTTTTGAGTACTGCCAGGAAAATTCGATTGAGATAGTGGTCGCTCAGACCAGTCCGTATTTCGAGGTCCTGCCTGCATTGGAGATGTGGATACCCACTGTCGTGTTCGAACATGGCGATCCCACACCGACACTGTTCGACCACGATGTAGCCGAGCGTGAGCAACTGAAGGTCCACAAGCTGAAGCGGGTGTACCCCAAAGTCGATGAAGTCCTCACCAGTTCGTATTTTCTCCGTGACGAACTCTCGTGGCCCGATGCAAAAGTCATTGCTCTCGGTTGCGACCACGTCACCGATCATGGAAATCCTACGACGCAACGGTCTTTTTCGGACGAAGCTCCTCTGCGTGTGGGCACCTTGATGCGCTTGGGCCCCGGCGAAGCTCTTTATAAGGGACTCGAAGAATATCTGGCCATCGTTTCTGACTTCGCCGGCCGTCCAGGTTTCGATTTCTCGATTATGGGTCGCGGAGTGGAATCTGATCGCTTGTGGTGGGAAGAGCGCGGCGTTCATTGTCACCTGAATGCCACCGATGATGAGCGTTCGACGTTTCTTTCTGAGCTTGACGTCTTCATTTCGCCGAGCAAGTGGGAGGGGTTCAATCTTCCACTTGTCGAGGCCCATGCTTCGGGCACTGTGGGCCTTGCTTTCGACGTGGGGGCACATCCCGAGACAACCCCATACGTACTTCCGAACATTGCTGACGCGACCTTTCTTCTAGAAGAGTGGCAGCGAGATCCCGCGCTTCTGCAACTGGCAGCAGAACGTTGCTATATCTACTCGCGCAAGAAGTTCCCTTGGGAATCGACGGCTCTTGAACTTGGGGCTCACCTCGACGGTGTGGTCGCATCAGCCAATTGGGGGCCGTGGCGGCGAAGTCGCATCATGAAGATCTGGCGCATGGTGGTCGGGCGCTACCGAATCGATGGACTCACTGGAATCTCAAAGGCCATCGTTGCGAGATTGCGAAAGATTGCAGGGCGACTTTTTGCGAAACTCGCCCGCAGTTAGTGGGCGCCTTTTTCCATCCATTCGATTCGACCGGATTCGAGATTTGGATTCGAATACGGATCCGAGTTGAGCTGAGCGCCCCATCGCGAAAAAAGAAGGTCTCTTTCTTGGGAGGTGACCGTTCCGTCGCGAGTGACACTTTCGAAGTGAAAGAGCACGGCATGAGGCGTGATGATGTTACGCAAGCCGCGTTCATGGAGACGAAGCGAAAAGTCGACGTCGTTGAAATTGTTAGGAAAGTCGACTGCCATGCCGCCGACTTGGTTGAAAACTTCAGAGCGAATGGCCAGACATGCAGCGGTTACGCCGATACATTCCCGCGTGACCCGACACATGTTCTCGGGTCCGGCGTAGTCGCCGTCGTAACCAGCGAAGAGGTGAAATGTTCCGTTGGCGTAGCGATGACCGATGTGTTGGAGGCGGCCATCTGCGAAAAGTAGCCGGGCTCCGACAGCGCCAACGCCCGGATCGAGCGCTAGTCCAACAAGTTCTTCAATGAAATCTTCAGACACGACTTCCATGTCGTCGTTGAGAAGCAACAAAACTCGACCCGTTGCGGCCGAGTGGCCCCTGGCAATTTTGTCGGAGAAGTTGAAGGGAAGGTCGTAGTCGACCCACACCAAACGATCGCCGCAGAGTTTGGTGAGCGCACGACGAACAAGCACCGGAGTTGTGGTGTCGGCAACAATGACGAATTCCAAATTTCGCCAAGTGGACTTGGCAATGATCGACTGCACGAGTTCGATGATGAAGACACGTTCCTGGCCCCAAACCGTGCCAGTGGATCCGCAGGTTGGGATGATCAGACTGACCTTTGTATCTGAGTCTGCATGACGACGAAGGTGCAACGTGTTGCCCGGTTCAGAAATCTCTACTTCTGCATCGATGCTCATCCGGTTGCAGTGTGCCTGAACGACCGCAGTGGCCTCAAGCATCACGCTCTCAAACTGGCTTGACGGTTCAGCGCCGAGCACAGAAGACAGGTCGGCGGATCCAAACAACAGCTCAGGTATGTGTACGACCTTGCCGCCGTTCTCGGTGAGTCTGAAGATCAGATCCCAACGCAAGGCGGTCCCGTGTAGAGAAGGCAGGGAGTCGTCGAGTGCGGAGTCGAGGACGGCGGCGAGAGCCTTTGTGCGACGGACCGCGAGGAGGTTGCCGACGTAGAACTGAGACCGGAACCGCTCCGGTGACCAATCTGGCTTGTAGACCGATCGAAGGTGGCGCCCGCGCTTGTCGGATACCGATTCATCTGAGTAGGCAACTGTGACCTCGGGATCGCTAAATGCGCTACCCAGCATCGAAAGAGCTCGGTGGTTGATGTCTCCCTCGGGTCCGGAGATTGCGACGACATCGGCAAGTGAGGAATTCAGCGCAGCATTAAGAGCAGAGCGATCAGCGTGACTATCGAGAATGACGATGTCGACTGTTGCCTTCTTCTCCTTTTTTGTCTTCATTGTCTACGGACCCGGGCAAAGACTCGTCCGAGGGCCGGGACTTTTCTTACGACACGATCACGGAACCAGACGAAATCGCGTTGCCAGCGCCGAACCTCATTCTCGAGTTCGACAACTTGCGCCCGAAGGAGCCCAGTTTCGAATTCCGCCTTACGAGCTGCGTCTCGAGCGGTGAGTGCGTCGCGCGTCAGATCCTCGTAGGACTTCTCCGAAGGTCCGACGAGTGCGCGAAGTCGCAGGACTTCAACGCGAAGTTCAGCGATTTCATCGGTGGGGGGAATCGCAGCGGGCAGATCTTCGGAAACATCCATTTGGGGCTAGATCATAGTCGCCCTCTATTCGGAGAATCGCAGTTACTCGTACCTTCAATCGGGTTTGGAGGCACTAAATGCTTGAAGAAGTTCGAGAGCAGCTTTCGCTGGAGTGACTCGTCCGTCGGAAACTGCTGACTCGATTTCGGGTAGCAAGCCGGCAACGTGACGATCAGCGCGGAAGCGCTCGAGCAGCGTGTCGCCGATTTCGCTCCAGAGCCACGCTGTGGCCTGTGCCGAGCGAGCTTCGAGCAGTTCGCCATTGGCGGTGACGGTCGAACGGAACAACGTCACTGCATCCCAAACTTCGGAGACGCCAATGCCATTGAGGGCAGAACATGCGAGTACCTCAGTCGTCCATGCGTTCCATTTCGGCCGCAGCAAGTGAACCGCGCTTGCGTAATCGCCGCGGGTCCGCGCCGCGGCCGCGGCAAGGTCGCCATCGGCCTTATTGACGATGACGAGGTCGGCCAATTCCATAATGCCGCGCTTGATTCCCTGTAGTTCATCGCCGCCGCCAGGCGAAACGAGGAGAGCGAACAGGTCAACCATGTCTGATACCGCAACTTCTGATTGACCGACACCGATTGTTTCAACAATGACGACATCAAAACCTGCTGCTTCGCACAACAGCATGGCCTCGCGTGTGCGGCGCGCTACGCCACCAAGCTGCGTGCCTCCGGGGGAGGGGCGAATGAATGCGTTCGGCTGGTTGGCGAGTTCGCCCATTCGTGTCTTATCACCGAGGATTGATCCGCCGGTCAAGCGGCTGGAAGGGTCGATGGCAAGAACGGCAAGACGCAGCCCTTGACTGATGATGTGATTTCCGATCGCTTCAATGAACGTCGATTTGCCGACTCCTGGTGGACCGGAAATTCCGACGCGAACAGCGTTGCCCGTGGAAGGCAGAACAGCTTCGAGCACCGCATCGGCAATGACTCGGTGTTCAGACCGAGTGGACTCGGCGAACGTGATAGCGCGGGCCAAAGAGCGCCGATCGCCGGAGCGAATCCCCTCAATGAGGGAGACGGCATCCTCGGCGGCTTCGGTCACGCGTTCGGGCTCTTCGCCGCGATGAGGGCGAGCACCTTGCGTGCCGCTGAAGGGATGTTCGTGCCCGGCCCGAAAATGGCAGCGACGCCTGCATCGTTGAGCATGTCGTAGTCCTGAGGAGGAATGACGCCACCACACACCACGAGGATGTTGTTGGCGCCGGCCTTCTTCAACTCGTCGATCAGCATCGGCACAAGGGTTTTGTGCCCGGCAGCCTGGCTTGAAACACCGACCACGTGGACATCGTTTTCGATGGCATCTCGAGCTGCTTCGGCAGGGGTCTGGAAGAGCGGCCCCATATCGACGTCGAAACCAAGATCGGCAAATGCGGTTGCGATGACCTTTGCGCCGCGGTCATGGCCGTCCTGACCCATCTTGGCGACGAGCATGCGCGGACGACGACCTTCGGTCTTTGCGAATGCTTCGATCTCACCCTGGAGGGCGGCGAAGTCCTCATCGCCTTCGTAGGCTTTTGCGTACACACCAGCAATGGTACGGACTTCGGCCTTGTGTCGGCCGAATACTGCTTCCATGGCGTCAGAGATCTCACCGAGAGTGGCTCGTGCTCGGGCGGCGTCGATGGCGAGGGCAAGCAGATTGCCGTCGGACTTGGCGCCTTCGGTAAGTGCGGTGAGAGCAGCGGCACACGCGGCATCGTCACGATTCGCGCGAACAGTGGCCAAGATGGCTAATTGTTCGTTGCGTACCTTGGTGTTGTCGATATCAAGAACGTCGACCATTTCGACGTTCTCGGGCACGTACTTATTCACGCCGACGACGGTATCTTGGCGGCGGTCGATGCGAGCCTGCTTGCGTGCGGCTGATTCTTCGATGCGCAGTTTCGGCATGCCTGATTCAACGGCCTTGGTCATACCGCCGAGTTCTTCGACCTCGCAGATAAGCGTCCACGCTTCATCAACGAGTGACTGTGTGAGCGACTCGATGTAATAGGAACCACCAAGAGGATCGACGGTGCTGGTGACGCCAGATTCTTCGGCGATGATGAGCTGGGTGTTACGGGCGATTCGAGCACTGAAGTCGGTCGGAAGACCCAACGCTTCGTCGAAGGAATTGGTATGAAGACTTTGCGTTCCGCCAAGTACGGCAGCAAGTGCTTCGATGGTTGTGCGAACCACGTTGTTGTAGGGGTCTTGTTCGGTCAGTGAAACGCCCGAGGTCTGGCAATGGGTGCGGAGCATGAGCGATCCGGCCTTCTTTGGCTCGAACTCGCTCATCACTCGATGCCATAGAACGCGCGCAGCGCGAAGTTTGGCGACCTCCATAAAGAAGTTCATTCCAATTGCGAAGAAGAATGAAAGGCGACCGGCGAAGAGATCGACGTCTAGTCCCTTGTCGAGAGCTGCGCGAACGTATTCCTTGCCATCGGCAATGGTGAACGCGAGTTCTTGAACTGCCGTCGCTCCGGCTTCTTGCATGTGGTATCCGGAGATGGAGATTGAGTTGAACTTCGGCATCTCATTGGCTGTGTAATCAATGATGTCGGCGATGATTCGCATGCTTGGAGCAGGCGGGTAGATGTAGGTGTTGCGGACCATGAACTCTTTGAGGATGTCGTTCTGGATTGTTCCGGCGAGTAGCGCACGATCTACGCCTTGTTCTTCACCAGCAACGACGAACATGGCGAGGATCGGAATGACCGCGCCATTCATCGTCATTGACACGCTCATCTGATCGAGCGGAATCCCGTCGAACAAGATCTTCATGTCCTCAACTGAATCGATGGCGACGCCCGCCTTGCCGACATCGCCTACGACGTTGGGGTGGTCGGAGTCATACCCGCGGTGTGTGGCGAGATCGAATGCGACCGATAGACCCATTTGCCCAGCAGCGAGGTTGCGGCGATAGAACGCGTTGGATTCTTCGGCGGTTGAGAAACCGGCGTACTGACGAATTGTCCACGGGCGATTCGTGTACATCGTTGCTCGCACGCCACGGGTGTAGGGAGCAAAGCCCGGAAGCGTGTCGACATCGCCGAGCGCTTCGAGGTCAGCGGCGGTGTAGATCGGCTTTACGGCGATGCCTTCGGGGGTTTCCCAAACGAGATCGGCGGGATCGGCACCCTTGAGGTCTTTGGAGGCCGCATCGGCCCAGGCGGTGGGGAACTGCTCTGATGAATTCACTTCATAAGACTAAGAGGGAGGGCGCGCGGGTGTCATGCTGGCGATTATGGGTGCTGGTGCGAAGAGGGGTGACGAGGGGGTTCTGCTTCAGTTCGACGCGGTCTCGTTCTCGGCTCCCGGCGGGACTGAACTTCTCCACCGGGTGGACCTCCACGTAGGTCGCGGGGCGGTCACCGTGCTGGCTGGCCCATCTGGAGCGGGAAAGTCCACCCTGTTGAGACTGGGAAACCGCCTCGAGGTTCCCTCAGAGGGCGTGGTTCGGTTCAAGGGGACCGATCTGACCGCACTTGACCCACAACAGGTCAGAAGACGTGTGGGGATGATCTTCCAGCGACCAATTCCATTCCCGGGTTCTGTGCGTTCCAACCTCGCAGTAGCCGATCCCTCAGCCTCCGACGCGGCGTTGCTCGCCGTGCTTCGCCGGGTGGGGCTCGACTCATTGATGCTGGATCGAGTCGCCGACGATCTCTCCGGTGGCGAGGCTCAGCGCATGTGCATCGCAAGAACGCTGCTCACCGAGCCAGAAGTGATCTTGATGGATGAACCGACATCGTCGCTCGATCCCGAAAATCGCATCGGCATCGAAGATCTGGCGCGTGAATTGGCACAGGAAGGAATTGGTGTGGTCTGGGTCAGTCACGAT
>JAPLAE010000102.1 GCA_026393455.1 Actinomycetota bacterium | reverse complement strand
GGCTTCCCCTGGAGCGAACGCAGTGGACTGCTCATTCCCGTCGACGAAAACGGCAGCACGCGACCGGCGAACTTTGAAGGCGGTTGGGTCGACAGAATCGATCCCGAAACCGGCGACATTGATCGACTCTTTGATGGCCTTGATGGAGAGCGTTTCCTTGGCCCGAACGACATCGTCTTTGACCAAAGCGGCGGATTCTGGTTCACCGACCTTGGAAAGTCCGACGCTCGCTCGATGGACCGTGGCTCGCTGTTCTACGCGCGTCCCGACGGAACGGGCCTGCGCCGCGTCGCCTCAAACCTCACGGGCCCCAACGGCGTCGGCCTTTCACCCGACGGATCAATCGTCTATGTCGCCGAAACCAACACCGGCCGGCTCTTGGCCTGGAACATTGCTGGCCCCGGCGAAGTATCTGGTTCCCCAAAAATCATGATGGCCACCCCGAATCACTTTGATTCGTTGGCCGTCGAAGCCGACGGCACGGTTGTTGTCGCGGCGATCTCCCACGGCATCTGCGTGCTCCGGCCAAGCGGAGAAATCGACTACGTCGAAGTCCCTGATGTCATGACAACCAATGTTTGTTTCGCCGGTGATGACATGCAATCGGCGTACATCACGATGTCGGCATCTGGCCGCCTCGGCAAGGTGCGCTGGCCGCGCCCAGGCCTACGCCTCGCGTTTTAGAACTGTCCCGAACCCGGAAACCAGAATTGCTTTGCTAGTCCGACTCTTCGGTTCGTTGTCGTGCAGCAGTCTCACGACCCGCCTTCGCAAATGTTTCAGCGTTGAATGGTCGCCGAGCGGTGCTCGTTGCTTCCAGACTTAAAGCTCCCTGCAACGAGAGTTCTTCACCCTCACGGTAAAGCGAGAGGATTTCACCAACCGCAGACGTCGCTGCGATTTGGTTAGCCAGTTGCAACGAAAAGGGAATCAGTTCTTCGTGGGCTACGACATGATTCACAAGTCCAATCTGCAATGCAGTGGCTGCATCAATAAAATTACCTGTAATCGAAAGTTCACGCGCAAGGCGGACCCCAATGGCACGGGGAAGCAGGGCAGTCAGACCCCAGGTCGGAACAACGCCAAGACGCGCATGAGTATCAGCGAATCGTGCCTGAGTCGACGCCACGATAAATGTTGCACTTAGGGCAATTTCAAGTCCACCAGATACACAAGCGCCATTGACAGCGCAGAGAACTGGTGTCGTCATCGCTCGGAGCGCGCGACCTGGGTTTACTGAAAATTGTGCATCGCTAGCCTTAAAAGCAGGATCGATGTCGGTGAAGTCAACACCTGCAGTGAAAGCAGGATCGGTGCCCGTCAGGACGACGGCTTTAACCGCTGCGTCCGCGTCGAGGTCGGCAAGAAGTCCACAAAGTTGCGAGCGCATCTCGTTCGACAACGCATTTTTCTTTTCAGGGCGATCAAAGGTCACGAGACGAATGTCCCCATGAGATTCACAACGCAGATGTTTCATAGAGTTCGTCATTTTTTCTCCCGCAAAGCGATGCGCTCATTGTCCCAAGAAAGAATTCGGTCATCGGGGACCAACCGGAGATACACCGTTGACGCGTAATGATCACTTGTGGCATCAGGCATCTGTATCGTCGCCGTTCTGAAATTTGCGTACTTGGCATCGATCAGGTTTCTTACAGAATCACGAGAGATGTCATCTTCGATACGTTCCACACGCCCCGTTAAGTGAACCGCCAACAGTTCAGACCAACGTTCTCCTGATTCAACGAGAAACGATGCCCGGGGATCATTCGTGACTCGCGAGATTTTCTTCGTCCGAGCCGGAGCCCCGAGACAGATCGTGCGATCGAGAGCGACAAACCAGACAGGCAACGCAATTGGCCAACCATCGGCCCGTAACGTCGTGAAAATTCCCGTATGGGCGTCCTCGATGACGGCCCACGCTTCTTCAGTCGACAATCGCAGGCTCATTACGTCGCTTTCTTTCTCGCTAGCATTTAGAACGTATTCCAGATTTAGGGGCGGACGCATTGGCTACTGACGGGGCGAGCAATCCAGACCGGCACCATATGACGACCCCCGAGATCTTGCGAGGAGAAGCTCTTTTCACCGCCGACGCTCAAGCCCCGGGCTTGGTGCATCTGCATTTCGTTCGATCCACTTGCGCTTCAGCCCGAATTGCTGCTCTGAGCACCGATGATGCAAAGGCGTTCCCCGGCGTTGTCGCCGTGTTCTGCGCCGAGGATTTGCCCATCATCCCAGTCTGGGAAATTGCTTTGCTCCCCGAAGACTTTGCTCAACCTCCACTTGCACAGAACTTTGTGCGTTACGTCGGCGAGAGAGTCGTGGCCATCGTGGCCGAAAGCCTGGCCATTGCCATCGATGCCGCCGAACTTGTCGTAATTGATTACGAGTCGCTGCCAGCTCTCACTGATATGCGAGACGTCGGCCTCGAAGCCGCACCTGTTCTTTTCCCAGAGCACCCAAGCAACGTTTGTTTGCATTGGCCCAGCGACAATGCAACACCGGACCTTTCTGGCACAGAAGTCGTGACGTCTGTTTCACACTCAATACCGCGATTGAGCTGTGCCCCGATCGAGGGACATGCCATCGTTGCTATCCCGCAGCCTGGCGACCGACTCGAAATTTTGGTTTCGACACAGGTCCCCGTCGCCGCTCAACGCCAAATAGCGCGATCTCTGCAGATCGAACTTTCCGATGTTCGAGTCGTGGTCCCCAACGTCGGTGGTGGATTCGGAGGAAAAGCTGCCGGCGGCGTTTGTGAGCACGTCGTCGTCGCTGCCGCGGCCCGATTACTTGGTCGACCCGTGAGTTTTATTGAGGATCGCAATGCCAATCTCAGTTCGATGCAAGGTCGTGGAGTTCGTAATCACGTGAAGTTGCACGCCACTGCTGATGGACGGTTACTAGCCATCGAAGCCGATATCACTGCTGATGCCGGGGCGTACCCAAACGTTGGCGCAGTGGAACCGGGGAAGACCCGGATGATGGTGTGCGGCCCGTATGGGATCGCCGCTGCCAACATCACGGCCCAATCAGTCGTCACGAACCTTCCACCTGTCGGCGCCTACCGAGGACCTGGTCGTTCCGAAGCCGCGGTGATGCTCGAACGAACACTTGACGTTCTTGCCCATGCTCTTTGTATTGACCCTGTTGAGATTAGAAAACGGAACCTTCTCACTGCCGACGCGTTCCCTTACATGACTCCCACCGGGCTCGAATACGACTCGGGGAACTACCACGAGTTACTCGATCTGCTCGTGGCTGAAAGCGACTACGCCAGGCTGCGACAAGAACAACTCGAGCGTCGCACCACAAGCGGCCAACTCTTGGGAATCGGTGTTTCATTTGTTGTTGATTCAACGGCCTGGTTCTCGCGCACTGAAGGTGCCTCGATCCGCATCAACGAAGATGGAAATATCATTGTTTTGACTGGTTCGGCGTCTGCTGGTCAGCAACACGGCAACCTCTATCGATCAATCGTTCAACGATTACTCCCCGTCGCGGATGGCCAGATTTATGTCGTTGAGGGCGACACCCACCAGTGGTCGCAGAGCGATGGAACGATGGGATCACGAACGGCTCAGCTTGCAGGTACCGCAGTTCTTCGATCTGTCGAACGATTACACGACTCGCTTCGAGAAGCAGCCGCCAAACAGTTCGAAGCCGATATCGAAGACATCGTCTTCTACCCCGGGGGCTCCATCGGCGTTAGCGGAGTCCCTTCCCGTTCGTTGACATTCGCTCAACTCGTTACTTCTGCAGAGGAACCAATCGAGGCAAACTGCATCTACGAACAAGCCGGGGCAAGCTATCCAGCAGCCGCACACCTGTCGGTGGTTGAGATTGATGGAACGACGGGGAAAGTCGTCCCGATACGTCATGTGGCTGTCACCGATTGTGGCGTTGTCCTTGATCCGGATTCGGCTCGATCGCAAGTCATTGGAGCAACGGTGCAGGGAATCTCGCAGGCGCTTTATGAAGAGTTCGTCTTCGATGCGGACGGAAATCCATTAACGAACTCCTTTGCTGACTACGCAGTACCTAGCGCTGCGGAAATCCCGGCTATCGAATCGCATTTCATTGAGACCCCCAGCCCGCGCAATCCCCTAGGGGCAAAAGGCGTTGGCGAGATCGGAATGATCGCTGCTCCGGTCGCGGTGCAGAACGCGGTCATCGATGCCGTGAGACACCTCGGCGTTCAGCACCTAGACATGCCCTGCACCCCACAAAAGATCTGGGCTGCAATCAATCACATCGAAAACTGATTTTACGCTGAGGTCGGCAATTCAAATCGAAACGGTGGTCCGCTACATTTCGCTATGAACTAAGTCCGAGCACTCTTTGTAAATTTCCTCCGAGTATCGCTTGACGGATTTCTCGGTCTACCTCATGTTTTTCGAAATGGTCTAGAACCACACTCGGTTGAGGATCAGGCAACATCGAGTAGTAATCGGTGCCAAAACAGACTCGCTCAAATCCAACCGCATCAATCATGGCCTGAACAAACATGAAGTGATAGGCGAAACTGGTATCAAACACGAGATTCGGTGTTTCACGAGCAATGATTGCTGCGTGGCGTGCCTGTTCGACGCCATTTAACGCGTCAAGCACAAGAATCGTTGTCTCTGGAATCTCCTGAGCTAACTGCTGAACGCGCCAAATCGATTCATCGGGGACCCCGTCCATGGCGTGGACGAATGGGACAAGTCCAAGATCTGCTGCTTCACGGATCAAAGCTTTAACAAGCGGACTATCGGTCTGAACCCCTTGGAAACGAACGTGGATGCTCACTCCCACAAAACCCAAAACATCCCGCATCCGATGTAGCTCCGCGAGACCAGCGCTTCCGTGAAGTGGTTCGGCGATACCCACCGCCGCTGGAAATCGCTCTGGGGCACTGTCGCGAAAAGCGGCGACGGCATCATTCACAACACGGGTATCGGCAACTCCATTGGGACGAAGATACCCATGACCAGGGATCACAACCGCCTGGTCAACGCCCTGTCTACTCATCACAGCAATGCGCAAGTCTCTGTCTGCCCCTTGCAAATCTTTCTGGTTGTCATCCAGAGAAAAAATCATTCCATGCGCTTCGAGCGTTCCAACATGATGATGACAGTCGATGACTGCTACGTCGTTAACGGGCACTGCCGTCTCCTTTATCTGAAGTTGGGCGCAATCTCACGAGTAAAAGTTTCCATCCACGTAAACTGGTCAGCGACAAATTGACTTACGATCAAGTTCGTAGCTCCGATCTCTGCCACTTCCTGAATTCTTTCAAGACAGTGCTCCGGCGGGCCCGCAATTGTGCCAAGTGGGGCGAGGTAGTCACGAAGCCCATATTTATCCACAAGTTTTTCATTCGGGTTCGCCAATCCAGGATGAGCATGGAAACGAGACTGGTAATCACCCATCATCGCTGCCATCGGGCCCTCAAGATGTTCAGGTAACCCTTTCCCTTTCAAAGTGAAACGAAAGACATGATTCGCTGTTCCTGCCAGAACTGAGCGGATCGAATCAATTCCAGCTTCTTCCGTTGGAGCGAAAATCAGATTGCACATGTGCCAAATCTCTATGGACTCGGGATCTCGACCAACTTCGATTGCGCCCGCAGCAATATTGGCTTTTGCTAATGAAAGCCGCTCAGAAGTTAAAGAATTCGAAAGAATGACTCCATCGGCAATCTGGCCAGCAAGTCGTTGGGTTTTGGGCCCCTCTGCGGCGATCCACACGGGTACCCGAACTGGATCCGTCAGCCACCGAAGCGAAAGATCGTTCCCCTCCCAAGTGACAGTTTCACCTGCCGTGAGACCTTTCATGGCCGTCACGTACTCCCCCAGTTCCTTGACAGTACTGGGGTTAACCCCAATGTTTCGGAGCGCGGAGTCACCCGAAGATATGCCGTAGGAGAATCGACCGCCCGAGATTTGTTGTACTGACGCTGCCGCCGCCGCGGAAACAGAAGGATGGCGTGTTTGCGGATTAGTGACAGTTAGCGCGAGCCGAGGACGGCTGGTGACGGTGGCGGCAACTGTGAGCATCGAAAAGCAATCTGCCCACAACGTTTGCGAGTCGCCCGCAGTGAGCAAATCAAATCCAGCAAACTCGGCTGCTTCCAACCATCGCCGATACTCGCCAAAGTCACGCGCAGTTGTACCAGTCCCGAATTGAACTTTGGCCGCCACTGCCCCTCCTGTCTCCCCAAATTGATTTAGCCATTGGCATTGGTCACCAAGCCACTGAGAGTTCCTGCGGTCCACGTAGTTGAAGCGTGTCGCGCCATCGAAACTCACCTGTGGCAGGTCGTAGTTCCGGCAGCCGATCAAGCAAAGTCCCGATGCCAACCGCAGTTTCGATACGGGCGAGTGAAGCCCCGATGCAGTAGTACGCACCAAACGAAAATGCTAGATGACTTGTGACATCACGGGTGATCTCAAGTCGATCAGGATCCGGATAGCGAGTTGGATCGCGGTTAATTGCTCCGAGAAATATATAAATCATCCCGCCGACTGGGATCTCAATATCGCCGATAGTCATTCCATCTAGCACAACCCGATGATTGATCTGCACCGAAGCGTCGTACCGAAGAAACTCTTCGACTGCATTCTTCATGAGCTCTTGATTATCGCGAAGCAT
This sequence comes from Actinomycetota bacterium, assembly GCA_026393455.1. Classification (GTDB taxonomy): domain Bacteria; phylum Actinomycetota; class Acidimicrobiia; order Acidimicrobiales; family Acidimicrobilacustridaceae; genus Acidimicrobilacustris. The sequence continues at coordinate 8,823 of JAPLAE010000102.1, read as the reverse complement.
CGTCAATTGATCAGGGTTACGGAAAAGAGCTACCTGGGCATTGCCTAATAGGTCCTGAGTGGTTTCGTGACCCGCTTGAAGTAAAAGAATGCAGTTCGCAACGAGTTCTCGCCGCGACAACCGCGCACCATCTGTCTCTGCTGCGAGCAGCGACGACATCAAGTCATCAGCAGGATTTCCCGATCGGACTTCCGCAAGATTCTCGAAATATGCGACCAGGCCGCGAGCCGCTTCATCACCGCGCTTGGAGACTTCCGGAGTTACCAATTTTTCGCCAGCACGCGCAAAGTCCCATGCGAACGCCCTAATCTTCGGGAAGTCCTCTTCAGGAATACCAAGAATGTGGGCGATGACGTTGAACGGAATTTCATAGTTGTACTGCTTCACAAGGTCTGCCTGATCATCGCCCTCAAATCTGTCGATGAGATCATTTGCAACCCGCTCCGCAATCGGCTGCCACCGAGCTATTGCTCTTGGAGTGAACGCGGATTTCACAAGATTGCGTACCCGTTGATGGGGCTCCGGCTCTTGCCACAACATGACATCACGCATAACCCCCGTGAATGAGCCATCTCCATGATTGAAAGCCTCATCAATCACCTGTGGATTATTCACGACCCGTTGATCACGGAATATCTCATCAGTTTCCTGAAACCGAGTAAACATCCATGCCCCATGGAATAACTCGGGTCGGTTCTTGTACACCGGTGCAACTTCGCGCAGCTTGCGCAGAAGCGGGTAGTACTCGCCCCGTTTTTCACCATCAATGAGCCAGTCCAGAATCTCATCTGGATCATCCGGCAGACCCGATGGATTCCAATTCACCGCCTCAAAACTTGCTGCGACACCTGGTGGCTTCATTTTGTTTTCCATTTTTCCCCGCTTTTTCTGAGTATTTTGGTTCAAAGTGACTTTGGTGAACTGCCAGTCCCCACTATCGGTTTTCTCCGCGCGCAACTTCTTTTGTGGCCGCTATTGCAGCGGCAGCCTCATCAAAATTTTCAAAAACTGGAAGGCCAACCGCAGCTGCAGTCTCTAGAACGTTGTCTCGCTCAACCCCGGGTGCCGCATTCAAGTTCCGCAGAACAAGTGCGAATCGAGATTTCTCGTAGCGCGGTGCACTCCAAGACGAAGCTACCGATCTGATCAATTCACAAAGCGGCGCAACACCTGCTGTACCGAACCCGTAATACGACTGCACATTCACATGCAACAGAACATCAGAGAATTTTTGGGTTGACAGAACATTCTCAAGAACCTCATCAAATACATTTGGTGGTGCCGCCGGACCCACCCCAATCTCGATGGGGTTTGAAACACTGGTTCCGGCACCGTAACCAAGCACCCGCAATGACTCAACGATTTCGGGTTGGACTGGTTCAAGATTTAATCCGGCGCGATCACACGCATCTGCAGCAAGTACTGAGGCTCCTCCACCGACGCCCACGACCAGAACTTCAGAACCACCTTCAATCACAGTCCCTGAATATCGTTGTATATAAACCAGCGCCCCAATGAAGTCTTCAAGCCGTTCAACAACAGCCACATTCGTTGCGGCGCGAATTGCGCTCCAGATGCGTCGATCGCCTGTGAGCGCACCCGTATGGGAGGCTGCAGCGCGGGATCCTTGGTCGCTCAACCCACCGGTCATAACAACTACAGGCACGCGTCCTTGCGCCTCGCGAAATGCAGCGACCAACTGTTCACCGCCTGAACAACCTTCGAGATAGCAGCCAATCACCTGTGTCTCGCCATCGTTAAGAAAGTGCTCGACAAATTCTGCTGGAGCAACGTCAACTCCATTACCAACTGAAATAACTTTTGCGAAGCGCAGCCCTCGGGCCGCTCCAATCTTTAAGATGTCACCAGCAAGACCTCCGCTCTGGCTAACAACACTCACACCTCCGCTTTGTGATGGAGCACCTAACAAAAATGTCTGCCGACCGGCAGCCGCATAAACCCCAATACAATTGGGGCCAATAACGCGGACTCCCGAATCTCTAGCCGCCTTCAGAAGGTCAGATTCGTAAGAAGTCCCTTGAGGCCCTGCTTCACTGAAACCACCGCTTACGACATGAACCACACGGGCAAACCCAGCCGCTGATCGAACGAGATCGGCGCACGCCGCAGCAGGAACCGCAGCTAGGAGGTAATCCACTCCTCCGGGGATCTCTTTTACAGACGCGTAAGCCGGAGTGTCGTCAACGCTCGCTGCGGAAGGATGAATAACAGAAAGACCCTCGGTCCAACCGAAGGCCCGATAGGCGGCGATTGCGCGATTCCCGAACCCTGTCCCCTTGGTTGATACCCCAGCAACAGCGATGGATGCCGGCGAAAAGAGCGCTTCGAAATCAACCGGCGGTGCGCGGTCGTCGACGATTGGATCAGGGTCTTTCAAAATGAGCCGGGCGTCAGCGACGGTCGCCCCATCAGGGCGCGCGATTACTGGATTGCAATCAAGATCTGTGAATTGTTCGCCCAGATTCATTATGAATCCATCTGTACCAGCAATTGCTAAAAGCAATTCGACAAGTGCATTTCGATCCACCGGAGGTGAATTCCGCGCTCCGCGTAAAAGCGCTGACGAGCGAAACCCGTCTAAGAGCGTCCCCACACTCTCAACGGTTAGCGGAGCAAGTTGCACCGATACGTCATCATGGATCTCGGCCATAACACCGCCAAGACCAAAAGCGATTGTGATTCCAAAGGGTGTACGTGTTGCCCCAATTACTAATTCAATTCCGGGTGGAACCATTTCTTCGATTAGGAAACCTGTTGGGGATAGACCGAGGCTGGATAAGTTGCCCGCCATTACTCGAACAGTTGCGGCAACCTCTTCGTGGGTAACCCCTAAAACAACTGCTCCAAGTTCGGATTTATGGACGATCCCCGGACCGAAAGCTTTTACAACAAGCGGGGAAGACAAATGTGACACTCGCGACTGAGGGTCGGTGCAGTCTGATCCGAAGACAACGCTCCCTGGGACAGAGACTCCAAGGATCGAAAGTTCTCGTTTCACCAATGGTTCAGGCACCAAAGATCGGTCTGGCGTCCCCGCCAAACGAAACCCCTGCGCAAGTAGCTCATTTGCTCTCAACATGGCAACCGGGAGAACACTCTGCGAGCGGTACCGCCCAGATAATCCTCACGCGTCTGATCTGTTAGATCGAGCTCAGACACCTGCTCCAAGGCGTTGCGGTGGCCGACTGTGGGGAAATTTGTTCCAAAAAGCGTTTTCGTGCGTCCCGGTCCGCGCAGAAATTCCACTAACGACGAAGACCAGTGTCGAGCCGGATAGGCCGCCGTTCCGAGAAATACATTCGGAAATTTCAGAGCCATGGCAATTGCCTCATCAACCCAGGGCCAACCCGTGTGAGAGAGCACGAAGCGCACTGTCGGGAAATAAATAGCTGGGCGATCAACCCCGATGGGATGACCGCATTCGCTTGGGACGAGCCCTCCTGACGTTCCCGCTTGCATCACGACGGGAATATCAAGTTCCGATGCAAGCATGTAATAGGGATAGAAGTCGGCATGATCAAATGGCCGATCCCAAGAGTGGACATGGTTATACAAACCAACCACCCAGTCGTTACGGAGAACTTCCCGAGCCCGTTCAACGCCTGCGATTCCGCCGTTTGCATCAAAACACCAAAGCCCATAGAACCGGCTTGGGTACGAGCGCACGAGATCGGAAACCTCGTCATATCGGGCAGTGACATCGGAAAAATTGAACGCGCCATGGTGATGCTGTTCATCGCTCATAACAATCTGCACCGCAGAGATTCCTAACGCGTCCATTCGCTCAACAAGAGTTGCCGGATCACAAAAACCGTCATCGGGATTTTGACGAATCTTGAGAGAGAGACCTTGGGCTTCGATCGATCGTTGCCATGCTTCAGAAGCAGACGGCAAGAACCCATTACATAAATAATCGATAATGAGAGTCATGACTTACTGTCCGATGGAGCGGAAAACGCTCCAGTCAAAAAATCAATGAGTCGTTCCGGTAATTCATCGTCTGCACCGGGAGCCCGAATCTCTAACCATGCGTGAACTGGCCCATCAGGTTGGCCGATCACACGATTGACCATGTCTTTTGCTAGCGCGAGTCGCAACTCCCGCACATTTGGATCGAGGTGTGGAGTGACCCGAGCTAACGCGATCTCAAATCGGTGGGTATACGGCTCAAATGCGGCGATCATCAAAGGCATGTGCGCAGGGTTCGCTAACACCGCCGCCAAGAAGCCAATGTGGAACTGCCCACCTCCTTCTATATCAGCAGCCATTTCCGCAGTCGGAATGACAAACGCCTCGAGAACCTGGCGCAAAGAAGCGTCCGGATTGCTCTCGATTTGGTCAAGCCATGTTGCCCGCCTGGCTCCGACTTCCGCAGCTCTCCAGTCAAGGATCGCTGCAATAAGTTCCGCTTTTGAGCCAAAGTGATAGTGAATTGAAGCGGAACTTACATCGGCTTCATTGGTGATATCGCGAATTGATACTCCATCGATACCGCGCTCCGCGAAGAGTTTTTCAGCCTCCTGCATCAAACGAATTCGAGTGGTCTTGCCAATTTCGGTTGTGGTAGCAGTCATCGACGATCCTCTCCATCCCGTCCTGCCCGATAAGCGGACTGGGCGGCCGTTGCTAATCGCGCCACTTGATCAAGAGCTGCGCTTAATTCAGATTGATTGATCATGCCAGCCAGTTCCGCGCCACCAGCGGCCGTCAACATCTGGGGGAGCCGGGTCGCGATTCGCGCCAAGGCCCACTCAAGCATGTCGCCTTCCGCCGCAGCGTCGAAGTCGATCACCTGATTCGTCACTTCTCCTCCGAGTACGACCTTATGAACGTAGTGATAGTGCGGTTCGCCATCGAAGACATCGAACCGAAGATATTCGTGCCCATCACCAGTTCCCGCAATGTGCAGTGACACTCCTTCATCGGAGAAACCACCCACCGGAGACTTCTCGCGCAATTCGGCAAGCTCCGCCGCATCGCGCGAATAGAGCGCCTCAAGATCCTCCGGGGATACATCCCGGTACTCGACACCGATGCGTACCACTCCTGCATCGATCCACTGCGTGTTCGATTCATCGTGTGGTTGAGGCGCGATGTTGTACACCTTGCCGATCGGACGCTGTTCGGTCATGTGCGGTTCCTCCTATCGTTCGTCGCGGAAGCGTTTTGATTTTGGTGATGTGTGCAATTCAGTGTCTGAGTCAAGAGCTCCCGGGGCAACCACCTTGGCGTGAATTCTCACTCCGAAACGCTGGTTGAGCACTGCTTCGAGTTCCGACTGCTGGGAGCCGAACAACGCGGGATCTCTGCGACTGACAACCGCGATTTCCATCTCATCTCGATTTCCATCGCGCCAGACCCGGACAAAATAATCCGGATCGATGCCATCCACAGCACATGCAACCTCGCCGACTCCCTCCGGCCACAGATTTATTCCCCTCAGTTTCACCATGTTGTCACCGCGACCTGCGAACGGCCCCATTCGTCGCAACCAAGATCCACACTCACATTGTCCGCGGGGATGGAGAAAGGAGAGGTCCATGATGTTGTACCGAAACTGTGAACTCCCGGTTTTGTAGAGCTCGGTTACGACAACCGCTCCCAGTTCACCGTCAGGGAGTTCTTCACCGGTTTCAGTATCGACCACCTGGACTATGTAGGCATCTTCGAAAATGTGAAGTCCGTCATGCGCTGGACATTCCACAGATACCCACTGGACTTCGTGGAATCCATATGATCTGAAATACTCGACTCCGAACGTTTCCGAGAGCACCTCGGGATCACCGATGTTCGGCAGCGCCCGGAGCTTGAGATCAACCTTCGGGTCATATCCCAAAGCGCGTGCTGCCTCCGCAATGCGCAGGAGGTAGTCACCCGTTGTGCAGATGGCCGACGCCCCGTATTCGATCGCCAGCTCGACTTGCCGTTCGGTGCTTGTCACATTGCCTGTACTCGTTGTCAGCACCACGCAATTGAGCCAACGAGCGAGTGCCTCATCAAACGAGAAGGCGCCATTGTGGAGGCCGTAGGCCCAGGAGTTCAAGACCACGTCGCCAGGCCGGATCCCCTGCATGTAGAGCGCACGCGCGGTTAGGAGTGCACCGACATCCCGATCCCACTGCGTATAGAACGTCGGTCGCGACTTGCCCGTTGTTCCGCCTGACATGAAGACGCGCATCGGTTCGCGCGTTGCGTCTGATGGAACTACACCCTGGTAATCGCCGAATGGAGGGTGATCATCGATGCTCTTCCGAATGTCATCAACGGTGTACGTCGGAAATCTGGACAGATCTTTGATCGACCGCAGATCGTCAGGACCCACTCCTGCTTTCGCCCATCGGTCGCGGAAGAACGGAACTTTCGACGCCTGGTGGACCTTCGCTTTGAGGCGCTCCAACTGCACCGACTCGATTTCAGCCGGAGAGTCAAGGTAGGACGATTCGAAGTAGTCGGGGGCCGGCGCGTACCTGCGCATCAAATCCTGATAGTCGACCGCGTCCCAGGGCCGGACAAGGTTCTCAGCCATGGCGAGGACCCCACGAAAGCACGGCATGGTCCGAGTCACCAGTTTCGGATTCGATGTCTTCGAATCCGACCACCACCGAGAGACCGACCGAGAGGTCTACGCCATCGGCCGAACCAGCCCACCCGCCGGGTAGAAGCAAGTCATCCTGCTCTGCAAGGCGGACCAGAACAACCGTCGATGGAAGAGGAAACGCTCCCCCGAACCCATGCCGGTTGACGATCCAGCTCGCTATCGTTCCGTTGCCAGTGAGCTCCTGCCATTCCCAGGTCATGGAACCGCACGCCCCACAAATTGCTCGGGCGGGCCAGCGCCACACATTGCAATCCGAACAACGCGCGCAGACAAATTCATGTCGCGAAACTGCAGACCACCAATCGACAGAATCAAGATCAGTAATGGGGATTGGACGCTTGATGTTCACTTGTCCGCCCGAAGGATCAATGCCGACGAAGTGCCAGCCACATATCCGGGTTGACCGGTGACGAGGGCGACTTCGGCCCCAACTGTCTGGCGCGGACCGGCATCGCCGCGAAGTTGGTCGACGGCTTCTGCTAGATGATTCAACCCGTGAACGTAACCTTCGGAAAGATGACCTCCGTGAGTGTTCACAGGGAGTGAACCACCTAGCGACGTCGACCCCGCAGCAACCAGCGCAGCTCCTTCGCCCTTCGCCGCAAATCCGTAGTCCTCGAGTTGCAAGAGGACCAGTGGCGTGAAGGCGTCGTATAACTCAGCGACATCAATGTCGCTCGGGGACATCTCAGCGGCATCAAAAAGTCTCGGTGCAAGTTGAGCCGCACCGCTCGTCGATAGATCTTCGCGGCCATTCGAGTAGAGCGTGTGGCCACCGCCACAGGCGGCACTGGACACGAGGACCGGGCGTTGGCGCAAAGTTCGTGCCCGTTCCGTTGACGTGATCACGACGGCCACAGCTGCATCCGTTTCGAGACAGCAATCGAAAAGCCGGAAAGGTTCAACAATCATGCGTGATTCCAGATAGTCATCCATGGAAAGCGGGGCCTGCATCATCGCCCGCGGATTCAGCGTTGCGAATTCTCTTTGGCTAATCGCAACACGTCCCAGATCTTCCGAGGTCACGCCGTACTTGTCCATGTATGCACGCCCGTACATCGCAAACTGCTGCGGTGGCGTTGCGAACCAATACGGGCTCTGATACTGGAACTCGATCGAATCCGGAGCGGCGCGACCTGTTCCCCCCATGCGGAAACCCGAACGGGCATTGATCGACCTCCAACACACGATGCAGTCGGCAACCCCGGCGGCAACTGCCTGGGCGGCGAGTCCGACCGTCCACGCCGACTGGCTGCCACCTCCAAAGAGATCCAGATGAAACCGAACGTCCTTGATTCCCAGACTTTGGGCGACGATCGTGGCTTGCACTGAATCACCGACACGATGACACGCAACTCCGTCAACATCTGACGTCGCAAGTCCCGCGTCGTCAAGAGCCGCACGAATGGCTCGCAACGCGAGCGTGAGGGTGCTCACCCCGGAATTCTTGGAGTAATCCGTTCGGCCGATACCAGCAATCGCGGTCCGATCACGAAATGGATGAGTGCCGCTCATGAAAGATCGACCCAACCGGTCTTGATGCGAGTGTTCTCGAGCACGCTCTCGAGACCTGAGTCCTTCCCAAATCCCGAATTCCCGAATCCCCCGAATGGAAGCGCCCAGTGGATCCGCCGGTAGGCGTTGACCCAAACTGAGCCGACTTGGAGATCGCGAATCATCCGGTGACCTCGCTTCAGGTCACTTGTCCAGACACCCGCAGCGAGTCCGTACTTTGTGTCATTTGCGAGCGCCACGGCTTCTTCATCATCGGCAAACGACATGATGACTGCAACGGGGCCGAAGATCTCTTGCTGGCAGATCGACAGATCGTTCCCCGGAACGCGGAAGAGCGTGGGTTCGACCCAGTATCCGGAAGCCATCGACGAATCTGACGGGAAGATCTCGTCCGCACGGGATCGGCCGCCGAGGACGAGTTCAGCTCCGTCGGCCGGAGCGTTCTCGATAAAACCGCGCACCCGATCCAACTGCTCGGCCGAAACGATGGGGCCCATCGTTGTGGCCAGATCGGTGGGATCCCCTAGAACGACGCTGGACGCGGTCTCTGTTATTCGTCCAATCATCTCGTCAAGAATCGACTCGTGTACAAGAATCCGGGATCCAGCGACACATGTCTGACCGGCGCCTCCGGTAAAGATCGCTGCCGTGCTCACACCAACGGCAGCCGCATCGAGGTCGGCGTCTGC
>JAPLAE010000150.1 GCA_026393455.1 Actinomycetota bacterium | reverse complement strand
GCGTGTGACGTTGGGCTTAATGACTCAGTCAAGGATTCGTTGTCCACACTGTGGGACCTGTAGTGCTGTCACAGGTCTTTTCTAGAGTGATCCCATGGTACGTAAGGGATTCGACAGATTCAGTACTCCACAGGACGCGAAGGTTGTCCACACTCCGTCCACAGGGTCGTCCCCCGAAAAAACCGGGGTTGTACCTCTACCGATCCCCAGCCAATCCGGGAGAGGCTTAGGGCCTCATGAGTGAGTACGACGAACCTCGATCCGCCAACCGCCCTGCTGGGTCCGGTCGGGTCCCACCCCACAATCTCCAAGCCGAGGAGTCACTTCTTGGCGCCATGCTTCTTTCCAAAGAAGCGGTCTCGATCGCGTCCGAAGTGCTGACGGCGGACAACTTCTATAAGCCAGCGCACGCACACATCTTCGATGCCATCACTTCGTTGTCGGCCAGCGGTGAACCAGCCGACCCCGTCACCGTTGCCGAAGAACTCAGTCGTGCCGGTTTGCTCGAGGCCATCGGTGGTCCTGCCACGCTCGTCAACCTTCAAGCGGCAACACCGGCGGTATCGAGTGCGTCGCGCTATGCCCGCATCATTGAAGAGCATGCACTGTTGCGCCGTCTTATTGGTGTCGCTAGTGAAATTGCCGAGATGTCCTATGGCCTGCCCGAAGACGTCACGAAGACTGTCGACCAGGCCGAAACCATGGTGTTCGAAGTTGCGCAACGTCGCGCCACCGACACGCTGGCATCATTGTCCGATCTGCTTGGTACCAACCTCGATCATCTCGAAGATGTCGTAAGTCGAGGCGAGACCATCACTGGCATGCCTACGGGTTTCCTCGATCTCGATGACCTGCTTTCTGGCCTGCAACCCAACGCTCTCTATGTTGTTGGTGCGCGCCCATCAATGGGAAAGACCGCGCTCGCTCTTGGTATGGCGTGCAACGCCGCGATCGAGTCGCATCGCCCCGTGTTGTTGTTCTCGCTCGAAATGGGCCAGCTCGAACTCACACAACGGTTGTTGTGTGCCGAAGCACGCGTCGATTCGCGCAAAGTGCGTACCGGCCAACTCACTGAATCCGATTGGGGCAAGATCGCGCACGCCACAGGCCGCCTCGCCGACGCGCCAATCTGGATCGACGACAATCCCAACGTCACCATCATGGAAATCCGGGCCAAGGCGCGGCGGTTGCGCAGTCGTCTCGGCGATCTCGGTCTGATCGTGGTCGACTACTTGCAGCTCATGAGTGGTCGCTCGAATGCCGAAAACCGTCAGGTGGAAATTTCCGAAATTTCACGAGGTCTCAAAATTCTTGCTCGTGAACTCGAATGCCCGGTTGTGGCGCTTTCGCAGCTTTCACGACAACTCGAAATGCGGGCCGATAAGCGCCCGATGCTCGCCGACCTTCGTGAATCGGGCGCAATCGAACAGGATGCCGACGTTGTCATGTTCATTTACCGAGACGACGTCTACAACCTCGACTCACCCGATCGCGGCACCGCCGAGATCCTCATCAGCAAGCACCGAAACGGGCCGACCGGCATGGTCCGCCTTGCGTTCCTTGATCACTACACAAAGTTCGCCAACATGGCGCGAGGCACCTGAGTCATCCACGGCACGGTCGTCACTTTGACTGAGTGATCAAGCAGCGTGAAGCAGTGGGTCTGATGCGCCGTCCTCGGTATCGGGCGTTGTTGAACCATCATCATCGGGCTCAGTTTGGTTTTCCTGAACATCGTTGCGAGGCCATACGAGATAGAGCAAAGAGCCCAGCGCTATGGGAAGAGCGAAGGTAAAGGCTCGATAGACAATGACCGCCGAGAGAGCGATTGAAGGATCGACGCCGGCGGTAATGAGCCCTGCAGCAATCGCGCCGTCGAGAACCCCAACCCCGCCCGGTGTCGGGATGAAAGAGGTTGCAACTCGCGCAAGTAGGTAGGCGCGAAGAATATCGATGGTTGAAATTGCTGCCGGAGAGAGATCGTCGACGACGACAACCAAGATGAGCGCACCAAAGAATGTTGACAATGCTCCGGCGCTGATGAGTTGCGGCGCACGCTCGCGAAGGAGAAGGTTTGCGCCCGAACGGAACCGATGAATTGATGCGCGGAACCGCGCCCGCCGGAAGGCTCCTTCGGTGCGGCTTGTTCGCGTGATGAGGTTTTCAGCGAAGTGGAGAACGGCTTGGCTGAGCCGAGAGTCGCTGCTGAGAATCGCCCAGAGAACGCCCGAAAGCATGAGCGCGATCGCTGCTCCCGCAAGTTCGACGAAATCGACTGGGGTCATTCCGCGCAGCAGCATCGACGTACAAATCACAGTTACGAGACAGACCCATCGCCCGATCGCAAAAGCTTGGCCACTGGCGAAGACGGTGAGCGCAGCTTGCTCGGACCCGTGGCCAAGGCGGCGGCAAATCTTCATTCGCGCGGCGATTCCAACGACCGATCCTCCGGGCAGACCATTTGCTGCAGCAAGGTTCACTTGATCAAGTACGACTCCGTGGCGGAATTTGAGGTGGCCGTGGGTAAGTCGGTAAACCAGACCCCGCGAGACCAGCATCGTGAACCAACATGCAGTCACGAGCGCAAGAGCGGGAAGAGTGAGCGAGCTGATCTGCGTGAGGGAAGAACCGACCAAGCCGCGAAACCTGACTCCCGCGAACCCGAGTGCGATTACTACCGCAAGGGTGCCCACAGGCCGCAGCCATCTCTGGAGCGATGCGTTCTTCCATTGGCTGGCGAAGGTGTTTCTCTCCACCGTCTGACGCGGTGTGCGCATCAACGGATGAACTGCGGCCGGGTTCGGTCTGTTGACCGACCTTCTGGTCACAGACCTGACGGTACAGAGGTGATTTCGCTAGGGATAGGTCATTGAGCGTGTGTTCGCCGCGAAATCATTCTTTGCTCATGGAGTGGTTACCTCAGCGTCACTCATCGCTCAGCCTTAGGATTGCCCCATGAAACTGGGCGATGAAGTCACCGTGCATATGAATGCCACACCGCAACAGGTGTGGGCGCTGGTCAGCGATGTCACACAGATCGGTCGCTATAGCCCGGAAACCTTTGAAGGCGAATGGCTCGACGGAGCAACTGGTCCAGCAGTGGGAGTCCGCTTCCGTGGGCACGTCAAGCGCAACCAAAAAGGTCCGACCTATTGGTCGAAGTGTTATGTCATCGCTAGCGAACCCGGCAAAGAGTTTTCTTTTGGTGTTGGTGAACCGGGGAAAGCCGCCATCAATTGGGGCTATCGGTTGGCCCCAGGAGCAAGCGGCGGCACCGACGTCACGGAATATTTCGAACTTGCCCCGAAACTCCCAATGAAGATTTATTGGACGCTGTTGGGTTGGAGTCGCGGCAAAACCAACCGCAATGGCATGCAGACCACGCTTGAGCGCATCAAGAAGGTCGCCGAAACTGACGCGGCAACAACGGAAGGATCACCTCATGGCGAGTGACTTTCAAATGAAGGCAATGAACAAGGTGCACAGCGCGACACTCAAGTTGAGTGGCGGACGGCTTGGTTGGCACATGTACGGAATGCCGGTTGTTGAACTCACAACCATTGGCCGAAAGTCAGGACAACCGCGGACCTCGCTGCTGACATCGCCTGTGCAGAACGGCGATGCCTTTGTGATCGTTGCATCACGCGGTGGCGACGACATCAACCCGGCCTGGTTCCTGAACTTGAAAGCCAATGCTGAAGTGACGGTGAAGTCGGGTCGCAAACCAGCAGTCAACATGCGCGCGCGAATTGCTGAAGGCGCGGAACGCGACGAGCTCTGGAAGCGCATCATGGACTACAAACCGCATTACGGCGGCTACCAGAAGAAGACCGACCGACTGATCCCGCTTGTCGTTCTCGAACCAATTCAGTGAATTCGTGACATTCGTGAATCTCGACCTGAAATCGCCGTAAATGACGTTTGTGAATCGCTTGGATGCGTTGAGGCCCTTGGGATCGCGTGATTTCTAAGGGTTTCTCGCCGGTAGGGCATTTTGCATGCCAAACGAACCCAATAGCAACGCGATAGGGCATTCGCTTGCTTTTGTGGTTAGCGTTCTTCTTCACATCGCTGTTCAAACGGAACGCGATGAAATGAAAAGTTGAGAAATGACTACAGGTACAGTGAAGTTCTTCAATGCCGAAAAGGGTTTCGGCTTCATCTCACGTGAGGGTGGCGACGATGTGTTCGTTCACTTCTCCAACATCCAAGCCGAGGGTTACAAGACTCTCGACGAGGGTCAGACTGTCGAATTCGACATCACCAAGGGTCAGAAGGGCGATCAGGCCGAGAACGTTCGGGTCATCTGATTGCACTCCCCTCGGGGAACCATTTGAATAGCTGCCGGCCCGAAAGGGTCGGCAGTTTCCGTTTTGCCCGGCACCAACCCCGGCAGCATTGCCAGAGCAAAACGACAAAGGCCCCGGCCGAAGCCGAGGCCTTTGTTTCGTTCGCTCGAAAGAGCGGCTGGTTCAGCCGACCTTCTTGAGAGTGTTGCGATCGGTGTGGGCGATCGTGAGGCCCTTTTCCTTGACCTCGTAGGTCGTGGTCTCTTCGTAGCTCCACTCGCCATCACCAATGGTGAGGGTGCAAACGTAGGAAGGGGTAGTGGCTTTGGCTTCGAGGTGCTTGTTGGAAAGCACGCCGTAGGTGGTTGAACCGTGATCGGCGCGGAGCTCGATGACCTTGGAGTCGGCTTTGGCAGAACCACCGGCGATGACGGTCTGGCCACGCGGCACCATGAAGGAGCGCATGAACTCGCCATTGGCGGCATCCCAGAGCCAGTAGCCGACCTCGGTGTGGAACGGCTCGTCTTCGCCCTGCTTGTAGGCAGCCATGCGGTAGTCGAGGCCGAACATCTGCTGGACGCCATTGTCGACGGGGCCGAACGGCTTGAGTTCAACCTTTTCGCGGTAGGGGGTCTCGACGATTTCGCCAACATCGTGGTGGTACGAGACGTCGATGCCCTGATCGCCCTCCCATGAGCCAGCGAGGCCGGCAAGGGGGCCGAGTTCGGCGGTTGTGGGGACTGGCATTTTGATTCTCCGGAAGGTGTCGTGGACCGGATTTCCGGTCTATTCGTATGAACGAACGGGACCTTATCGGGAACCAGCGGCTTATGCCTCAGCCAGCCTCGGAATGGGTGACGGGTTGTTCGCCCATCCATTCACGCAATGTGTTCTTGAGCTTGGTCTGCTGGATGAACAGATCGTGCTCGGCCGGAATCGGCGTGGCGGCCTGGGGGGCCTTGAAATAGAAGCTGAGCCACTCCTGCACACCGCTTTGGCCGGCACGAGCAGCGAGGTCCATGAACAGAGCGAGGTCGAGAACGATGGGTGCAGCGAGGATGGAGTCGCGGCATAGGAAGTTGACCTTGATCTGCATCGGGTACCCCATCCATCCGAAGATGTCGATGTTGTCCCAACCCTCTTTGTTGTCACCGCGCGGCGGGTAGTAGTTGATGCGCACAACGTGGTCGACGTTGCCGTAAAGCTCGGGGTAGACCTCGGGCTGAAGAACCGAGTCGATCACACCAAGCTTCGACATCTCTTTGGTTTTGAAGTTGTCGGGATCATCGAGAACCTCGCCGTCACGGTTGCCAAGAATGTTGGTGGAGTACCAACCACGAAGACCAAGCATTCGGGCTTTGAGGCCAGGAGCAAGAAGCGTCTTGAGCCATGTCTGACCAGTCTTGAAGTCTTTTCCGGCAATCGGCACGTTTTCACGGGCTGCGAGTTCGCGCATGCAGGGAAGGTCAACCGAAAGATTGGGTGCACCGTTCGCGAATGGAACATGCGACATAAGGGCGGCGTAGGCGTAGATCTGACTTGGCGAAATGTTCGCGTCGTTGTTGCGCAGGCCTTCTTCAAATGACGCGATGGTCATGTGCACGGCGCTGGCTTCTTGATACGCCTCGGTGGAACCGCACCACACCATGACGAGACGATCGCAATTGTTTTCGCTGCGG
>JAPLAE010000093.1 GCA_026393455.1 Actinomycetota bacterium | reverse complement strand
TTCGACGTTCTTGTTTGCACGACCATCATCGAGTCGGGGATTGATATGCCCACGGTGAACACATTGGTGGTTGATCGGGCCGATCTCTTGGGTCTCGGCCAGCTTCATCAGCTACGCGGTCGTGTTGGCCGTTCCGGAAGTCGCGCGTATGCGTATCTGTTCTTTCCTCCTGATCGTGCGCTTACCGAACAAGCCTTCGAACGGCTTCGAACGATCGGTGAAGCGACGGAACTCGGTTCAGGATTCCGCATCGCGATGCGAGATCTTGAGATTCGCGGCGCTGGCAACTTGCTCGGCACGGGTCAGAGCGGACACATCGCGGCAGTTGGTTACGACCTCTACTGCCAGATGGTCACTGAGGCGGTTGCCGAACTTAAGGGTGAATCGATTCCCGAGCCGGTGGAAATCAAACTTGAACTCCCAATCGATGCATCGCTTCCCGCCGACTACGTCGAGCGAGAAGATCTCCGGCTTGAGGCCTATCGGCGTCTTGCCGGTGTCACATCTATCGATGAAGTAGCCGACATTCGGGCCGAATGGGAAGACCGCTATGGGCCGGTACCAGCGGACGCCGATGCACTGCTTGCTGTGGCCACATTGCGCGCTGAATGTGTTCGTACTGGGGTGACCGATCTGGCGGTCACGAAGGGCCCTGGATTCGGTGGCCCGAAGTTCGTGGCTCGGATTTCACCTCTGGCGTTGCGGACATCGGCCACAATCAGGCTCGACCGGCTCTATAAGGGCTCGGTCTACAAGTCTGAATCGCAACACCTTCAACTTCATCTTGCGTCAGCTGGCTCGATTGTTCAGGACCTCGTCTTAGCGCTCCAGGACCTCGCCCCGCCCGATGAGGGGTGACTATCAGGTTATCGCCTGGCTCCGTTAGTGTGATCAACCTTGTGAAGACGACGCGCAGTATCTCCATCGCCGCCCTCCTGTTCGCCCTCGTGATGGCCGTCATTGGCTCGTCATGCTCATCTGTCAACCCGACGGCGATGACAGTGAACAAGTGGTCGTTATCCGACAGTGACTTTCAGTCTCAGATCGAGGCCTTTTCGAAGGTGTACGAGAGTTCGGGCGGGGCAAGTTCTCTTCGTTCTGCCGATGGCAATTCATGGACGACTTCTTTCACGGCCGCATTTCTGAATGATCAACTCAGTCTGCAATTGGCCCAAGTTGGGGTCGACGAACGCGGTCTCACGGTGACTGACGCAGATCGTGCCGAAGCGAAGGCACTGTTGGAGAAGAACTTCACGAACGGCAGCGGAAGCTCGGTCTTTGGTGACCTTCCGGCCTCGTATCAGAACACCCTCGTCGAAGGTGTCGCCGCGCAGAACGTTCTTAGCGCTGCGGTCATTGCTGACGCGCAGACCGACAATGGACTGCGCAAGTTGTACGAGTCGACCAAGGATCAGTACCAGGGCGACCTTGTGTGTGCGAGTCACATCCTCGTTCTTGCTGGTAGCGGAGCGAGTAACTCAACTCCTACTGCTGCGCAGTACGCAACAGCGCTGGCCTCGATCAACGACATCCAGTCCCAACTTAAGGGAACCACGAACTTTGCAGCGCTGGCTGCAGCGAAGTCTCAGGACACTGGTTCCGCAGCGGCGGGTGGAGCGCTTCCATGCGGTCCAGCCGGAACTTTTGTGACCGAATTCGACAATGCCACATGGGCTCAGCCGGTTGGTGTGGTTGGTGTACCGGTGAAAACAAAGTTTGGCTATCACCTGATCTTGGTAACGGCTCGTGGCAAGTTGACATTTGAGCAACTCAAAGATTCGCTCAAAATGGCTGTGGCGGATAATGCCGACGCAATCGTCGGAGCTGAACTTCAGCGCATTGCTTCCAGCGCGCGGATCTCGGTGAATGGTCGCTACGGACAGTTCGATACGGCGACGGCGAAGATCGTTGCTCCGTCGGGCGCAACATCAACAACGTCATCAACGATCGCCGGACTTCCCCTGCAGTGATCTGCCGACCATGACCGCACGGGTCGTCATCATTGGGCTCGGCCCTGGCGACGTTGAATTCCTTACGGTTGGAACTCGACAGGCGATCGAAGAGATTTCCGAACAGTTTGTTCGCACCCGTCGCCACCCAGCGGCCTCAATAATGGCGAACGCGCAATCGTTCGACGAGGTCTACGAAACCTCTTCAGATATCGAAGCGGTGTACCCCGAGATTGTCGAGCGGCTAATAACGGCAGCGAGCCGCTCAGGCGAAGTTCTTTACGCCGTGCCGGGCTCACCGATTGTTGCTGAGCGCACCGTTGAACTCCTGCTTGCCGATCCGCGATGTCAGGTTGAGATCATTCCGGCTCTGTCGTTTCTTGATCTCACATGGGCGCGCCTTGGCATTGATCCGGTTTCGGTAGGAGTCCGAATCATCGATGGTCACCGTTTCGCCATCGACGCAGCGGGAGAGCGCGGTCCACTGTTGGTCGCTCAATGCGATTCCGCTGACGTGCTCTCCGACGTAAAATTGGCGCTCGATGCGGGAATCAATTCGTGCCTTTCGGCGGACGCGACTATCACGGTGCTGCAACGCCTTGGTCTTCCCGATGAAGTCGTTGAAGAGATTCCGTGGGCGGACCTCGATCGCGTCGTAGCCGACCATCTCACGTCGATCTACATCCCAGAGTTGGCGTCGCCTGTTGCCCAGGAACTGATGCGGTTTGTTGAGCTTGTCGCTGTGCTTCGCTCTGAATGTCCCTGGGATCGTGAGCAAACACACGGTTCTCTGCGCCGCCATTTACTTGAAGAGTCCTACGAAGTGCTTGAAGCCATCGACCAACTCGATGTCGAAGCAGGTACTGGTTATGAACACTTAGAAGAGGAACTTGGCGATCTCTTATACCAAGTTCTCTTCCATAGTCAGTTGGCATCAGAGGCGGGTCAATTCACGATCGCTGATGTTGCCCTGAATGTGCACGACAAGTTGCGGTCGCGTCATCCGCACGTCTTCGGCGATGTAGAAGCCGAAGATGCTGACGCCGTGGTGCGGAACTGGGAACAAATCAAAAAGGTCGAGAAGGGCCGGGAAAGTGTTTTCGACGGCGTTCCGGATGCAATTCCCGCGTTGCTTTACGCGCTGAAGATCCAGAAGAAGGCCGGTTCGCTCGCCGATCTCGACCAGAACGCGTTGCCGGTGGCCCCTTCGCTTCAGGCGGCGATTGCAGGGTTTGGCTCGACGCCTGATGACCAAACCGTCGGGTTAATGCTCTTCGCCATCGTCGATGAGGCCCGTCGTGCTGGGATCGATCCCGAAACGGCTCTGCGCGCGGCAGCCGTGAACTACCGCGATGCGGCTAGGAGTGCTGAACTAGAGGGACGCGCTGGTCTCTGACCGTCCCCACGGCCCGCGCGCCGACGTGGAAAACTGCGGCTGAAGCCGCATTGACGAGGAGCCCCCGACCCCATGAGCATCATCGAACACATCGCTGGCCGCGAGGTCCTCGATAGTCGTGGAAACCCGACTGTTGAGGTCGAGGTCATTCTTGAATCTGGGGCCATGGGTCGGGCGATAGTTCCATCAGGTGCCTCCACTGGGGCGTTTGAGGCCGTTGAGCTTCGCGACGGTGAAGGTCGCTACATGGGTAAGGGCGTGCTTGATGCTGTCGCCCATGTCGACGAAGAGATCTACGACGCGCTTGTTGGTTTCGATGCACTTGATCAGCGCGACATCGACCGAGTACTTGTCGAACTTGATGGCACCGATAACAAGAGCCGACTTGGAGCGAATGCGATCCTCGGAGTTTCGCTCGCGGTAGCACGAGCTGCTGCTGATGATCTCGCAATCCCGCTCTATCGATATATCGGTGGCGTCAACGCACACGTGCTTCCCGTCCCAATGATGAATGTGCTCAATGGTGGCGAGCACGCCGACAACAACGTCGACATTCAAGAGTTCATGATCATGCCGGTTGGTGCCGCATCATTCAGTGAGGCGCTTCGCTGGGGCGCCGAGACCTATCACGTGCTTAAGAAGGTCTTGCACGATCGCGATCTCTCGACCGCAATTGGCGACGAAGGCGGATTCGCTCCAAACCTTGCGTCCAACGAAGACGCAGTGAAGCTTCTCCTTGAAGCAATAGAAAAGGCGGGCTTCACGCCTGGCACCGAAATTGCGATCGCCCTCGACGCCGCCTCGACCGAGTTCTACAAGGACGGAAAGTACGTACTCGCAGGCGAAGGTCGATCGCTAACTCCTGCCGAGATGGTTGGGTATTTTCAAGAACTGTCGACGAAGTACCCGATCGTTTCCATCGAAGACGGAATGGCAGAAGAAGATTGGGACGGTTGGTCTCTCCTGACTGCAGCCATTGGCGACAAGGTGCAACTCGTCGGCGATGATCTTTTTGTTACCAACGTTGAGCGTCTCGCTCGGGGTATCGATGCTGGCGTCGCTAACTCGATATTGGTGAAGGTCAATCAGATCGGTTCGCTTACCGAAACGCTTGAGTCCGTTGCGATGGCTACTCGTGCTGGTTACACCGCAGTGATGTCACATCGTTCCGGTGAAACTGAAGACACCACGATTGCCGATCTGGCCGTCGCGACGAATTGCGGTCAGATCAAGACCGGTGCTCCGGCTCGTAGCGATCGCGTTGCCAAGTACAACCAGTTGCTTCGTATCGAAGACGATCTGGGTGACGCTGCTGCTTATTGGGGCGCAGCCGCCATCAAGCAGGTAGGCCGCTAATTATGTCTCGCTTGTCCCGACGAACACGCGCGGAATCTCGCGCCACGCGAAAGCGCTCCAGCGCGCGCGCGAAACCGTCTGGGAACAAGCACGCCAAAGTGAAGCGATCGCTGCTTCTGCGTTCTGGCTGGATCATCACCCCAGTGATTTTGGTAATCGTTACCGTCGCAGTTGTGGCGTTCTTGGCCCCAACTCGAACGCTTCTTGATCAGCACAGGACCGCCGCTGCGGCCGAGCAGCGTTTAGCCGACCTCGATCAGGCCAATGCCGAAGCGCAGGCGCAGGCCGATGCATTGCAAACCGATGCGGAAATCGAGCGTCTGGCTCGAGAGCAATACGGCTACGCCAAAGCCGGTGAAGAGGTGTATCACTTGCTCCCCGAGGCCAGAGACCCGGTTCGAGTCCCCGATGCGTGGCCCTTCGAGGGTCTCGGATCCTCTCTCGTTCGCTGAGAAGGTTCCGCTCAAGCGTCAACTAACCTCAGGGAGCCGCACCGGCATTTATGAGGGGGAGTGGACCAAATGAGCGTGATGGGTACCCGTGTTCAGCGTCGTGAGGATCCGTTGTTCCTTACTGGCGGAGCTCGCTACACCGCTGATCTACAAGAGCCACTGCTCGAAGGGGCGCTTCATGCTCACTTCGTGCGCTCAACGATCGCTCATGCTCGTATCACCGAACTCGATGTGTCTGAAGCGCGTCAGGCCCCCGGAGTGGTGGCCGTGTTCACCGCTGCCGATATCGCTGCAGCCGGAGATCTCGGACCAGCGCCTGTAGCGCTACCTGGAATGGTGCCCGATATTCTCGCCCGCCCTTGGTTAGCTACCGACGTTGTGCGTTTTGTTGGTGAAGCCATTGCAGTGATCATCGCCGAAACAGCTGCTGCTGCTGAAGACGCATCCGAACTCGTCATTGTCGATTTCGATCCACTCGACGTTGCTGTCGATCCAGTTTTTGCTGCGACCGATCAGGTGATCCTTCACCCCGAACACGGATCGAACATCGCATTAGAAGTTCCCTTCGGCTACACCGAAGAATTGTTTGATGGTTGCGAGGTCGTCGTTACTCGCGATCTCGTAAATCAACGTGTCGCAGTCGCGCCGCTCGAACCTCGCGGGCTCGCTGTGGTCTGGCATGAAGGCCGAGTGATCGTTTGGTCGTCAACGCAGGCTCCCCATTCCGTAAAGGGCAAGTTGGCGGGTGTCTATGAGCTCCAACCGGAACAGGTCCATGTCATTGCTCCTGCCGTCGGTGGTGGGTTCGGCGCCAAAATCAATCTGCAGACCGATGAGATGTTGTTGCCGTGGGTGGCACGCACGGTCAATCGTCCTATTCGCTGGGCGGAATCACGTAGCGAGTCCATGGTCTCAATGCCACACGGACGCGGCCAGGTTCACAAGATCGAAATTGGCGGCTCCCGAGATGGAACCGTCGAGGCCTATCGCCTGACGGTTCTTCAAGATGTTGGTGCCTACCCCGGCATGGGAACGTTTCTGCCGTTCATGACGCGCACCATGGCGCCGGGCACGTACACAATCCCGAAGATCGAATGCAACGTGAAATCGGTGATGACGAATACAACTCCGATCGAGGCCTATCGCGGTGCCGGACGTCCCGAAGCAACCGCAGCCATCGAGCGAGCTTTTGATTTGTTCGCTGCGGAAATCGGAATGGACCCGGTAGATGTTCGTCGTCGCAACTTGATTGCCGCCGACCAATTCCCGTACACAACACCGACAGGCGCGGTCTATGACTGTGGCGATTACGCGGCTGCTCTCGACGTGGCGTTGGCCGAAGCCGACTACAAAGGACTCCGTGCCGAACAAGCTGCGCGACGCGCCGCCGGTAACCCAATCCAACTCGGCATCGGTGTTGCCGTCTATGTCGAAATCACGGCTGGTCCAGCAGGCAACCAAGGCGAATTCGCCAAGGTGGTCCTAGACAAAAAGGGCGGGCTCACGGTTTACACAGGGTCCTCGTCACACGGGCAGGGCCACAACACTGCTTGGGCGATGTTGGCCAGTGATCTCACCGGAATCGCGATGGAAAACATTGATGTCGTCGCTGGCGATACCGATCGTGTCGCTGAAGGCGGCGGAACGATGGGTTCACGTTCGCTTCAGCTCGGCGGTTCAGCGGTATGGACAGCGACCGGACAAGTTGTCGACAAGGCACGAGCAGTTGCGGCTGAACTTCTCGAGGCCAATGTCGATGACATCGAGCTCGATGTCGATCGTGGTGTTTTCCATGTTGCAGGAACCCCATCACTTTCCAAGACGTGGGCCGAAGTCGGTAGGGCCGGAGACATCGTCGGACCGATGGGCGCTGGAGCGACGGGGCTGCCAATCGAAGCCGCTCTGACGTTCACCGCCGAGAACGCGACCTTCCCATTCGGCGCTCATGTCGCTGTCGTCGAGGTCGATACCGAAACCGGCAAAACCACGCTTCGCCGTATCGTCACGTGTGATGATGCCGGTCGCATTCTCAACCCCTTGATCGTTGAAGGGCAGCGGCACGGCGGAATTGCCCAAGGCGTGGGCCAGGCCCTTTTCGAACACATGATGTACGACGAGGATGGCAATCCTCAGACCTCCAACCTTGCCGACTATGCCTTCGGTTCGGCGGCAGAGTTCCCGAGTTTCGATCTTGTGCCGCTGGAAACGCCATCGCCTGTCAATCCCCTCGGAGCGAAGGGCATCGGCGAATCCGGAGCAATTGGTGGCACGCCTGCAGTGCAGAGCGCGGTCATCGATGCGCTCTCACCCTTTGGCGTTACTCATCTCGACATGCCCTACACCGCAGAGCGCGTGTGGCGGGCAGTCACTGGCCTTTGAGTCAGCCGATGACACGATGACCCAACCGATCAATCCGAAACCGCGCGAAGTGCCTGCAACCAAGCAGCGCTGGCAGAGTTCTGCGAAGTGGACGCTGATCGCCTCAGCCGGGGTGACAATCGGAATGTTCTTGGTGTTTTATGTCTTCTTCTTGAGGGCCTGACCAACCGATGGCGATTGAGATTCGTAACGCGGCCGCCCGAGGCGAGACACAAATCGGATGGCTCGATTCCCGCCACTGTTTTAGTTTCGGTTCCTACGTCGACCAAACGAACACTGGTCATGGATTACTCCTCGTCAGTAACGATGATCGGGTCGCGCCCGCTACGGGGTTCGGCACGCATGGCCATAGCGATATGGAAATCATCACGTGGGTTTTGTCGGGTGAAGTCGAACATTCAGACACTCTTGGAAACCACGGGATCATTGGTCCCGGTCTCGCCCAACGAATGACCGCCGGCCGAGGTATTCGTCATTCCGAACAGAATCCCAGTCCCGATGTCGAAGCTCACTTTGTGCAGATGTGGGTACCGCCCGACACGGTTGGTCTTGAGCCTGGGTACGAGCAGCAGGACGTCACCGAGTTACTTAACGCTGGTGGTCTTGTTGCCATCGCCGGCGGTACCGGAAGCGGAGCGGTGATTCATATCAATCAGCGCGATGCGGTGATGTCTGTCGGCCGATTGAAGCCTGGCGAGACCGTCTCGCTTCCCGTCGCTGTGCATGTGCACGTCTTTGTGGCACTCGGTTCAGCAGAAATCAATGACCACAAGGCTCTCGAGCAGGGCGCTGCGGTGCGACTCACCGACGAAGGACCACAGGCGATCACGGCCGGCCCCGAGGGCGCAGAACTCATTGTGTGGGCCACGGCCTGACCCGGCTTCGATCGGTGAAGCCACTCACCGGTAGCCTCTCCACCGTGAGCTCCTCCCTCCCAACTTCTGTGCAGGAAGTCGTTGTCGGATTAGCCGACAACGGTTACATGGCTGATGAAGGATTGGCTACGGCCATCTTTCTTGCGCTTTCTATGAAGCGACCGCTGTTGCTGGAAGGTGAACCCGGCGTAGGTAAGACCGAAGTGGCGAAGACGCTGAGCGCCCTTACCGGTGGAGAGTTGATCCGGCTGCAGTGTTACGAGGGTCTTGACGCAGCGCAGGCGCTCTATGAATGGGATTATCCGCGTCAGCTGCTTCACCTTCGCGCCGCAGAAGCCGCCGGCACGATTGGCTCCGACGTTGCTGCCGTCGAAAACGAGCTTTACAGCGAACGCTTTCTCATTCGCAGGCCACTTCTCGATGCCATCTCTGATCGACACGAGGTTGCTCCGGTTCTTTTGATCGACGAACTCGATCGGGCCGATGATGAGTTTGAAGCGTTCCTTCTCGAAGTGCTGGCCGAGAACGCCGTCACGATTCCTGAACTCGGCACGTTTCGCGCCAAGGTTTCCCCGATCGTGATCATCACATCGAATCGAACTCGTGATGTCCACGATGCGTTAAAGCGACGTTGTCTTTACCATTGGGTGGAACATCCCGATAGCGAACGTGAGATCGCCATTGTGTGTTCTCGCGTGCCGGGAGCCAGTCATGTTCTTGCTCGTCAGGTGGCGCTTCTTGTTGCTGAGTTGCGAACGATTGGTTTGTTTAAGCCGCCAGGCGTAGCCGAAACCATCGATTGGGTGATGGCACTTACGGCTCTTGGGCATACAGAAATCGATGTTGCGTCCGTCGACGCATCGCTTGGGGCGGTCGTGAAATATCGCGAGGATGCCGATCGAGTTCGAGCACACGGAATTAGCGCACTTGTTGATGCGGCTCAGCGCGAGAACTGACGCAGTGCCATGAATGACGAAGGCGTTATTGACCTTGTTGCACTGCTGCGTACTGCTGGCCTCGCTGTTCCTATCGGCAGCGTGATCTCCTTTGTCGAAGCGGTGGGGCTCGTCAACAATGACGTGCGATCGGTGTACTGGGCGGGTCGAGCAACGCTGGCCCATTCACCTGCCGAGATCGAGTTGTACGACCTTGTTTTCCGTCATTGGATTCTGGGGACAGAGATTGCACTTTCACAGTCGCCGATCACGAAGAGCGATCAAGCCATCATCGCTGACGATGAAGCACTCGATTCTGCGCAAAAAGATTCTGCAGATGTCGAAACGGACGATGTTGCAGTGTTGCGCTTTAGTCGAACCGAGACTCTTCATTCCGCGGACTTCGCGTCGCTGAACGACGACGAGCGTGCTGAAGCCGACCGGTTGATTGCAACTATGCGCATTTCAGCAGTTACGCGCGCCTCCCGTCGGCGGCGACCGTCGCGTCGTTCTTATGGAACGCTCGACCTCCGCCGCACGATTCGCGAGTCGCTGCGAACCGGGGGAGAACCTCTTCAACTCCGAACCTTGCAGCGCACACGGGTACCGCGCCGTGTCGTGATCATCGCTGATATCAGCGGATCGATGGCGAGCTATAGCCGTTCGTTGCTTCGCTACGCCCACGCGGCAGTCTCTGCCGGTGCAAAGGTTGAAGCGTTTGCTCTGGGCACCCGCCTCACTCGACTCACGCGTGAACTCTCCACCCGAGACCCAGACAAGGCCATGCAACGAGCAGCGGGCTCGGTGGAAGATTGGTCCGGTGGTACTCGGCTCGGAGAAGGCATTGGTCGTTTCAACGATGAATGGGGCACAAAGGGAATGGCTCGGGGCGCCATCGTCGTGATTCTTTCCGACGGCTGGGATCGGGGAGAGCCTGAACTTTTGGCGTCAGAAATGGAGCGTCTGTCGCGTGTCGCTCACAAAATCGTCTGGGTGAATCCGTTGAAAGCCACTGATGGGTATGCCCCGCTCGCTCGCGGAATGGCGGCGGCATTGCCGTTCATCGACGAGTTCATCGAAGGTCATTCGCTCGACGCTCTTGACCGACTGTCGGCGGTCGTCGCTGGAGGCGGAGCTCGCCCCGTACGATCAATGTCGGTCCTACAACGCGTGGAGGTGAACTGATGAAAGAGATCATGGACGACATTGATCGCTGGCGTCGTTCTGGTCACAAGGTGGCTCTTGCACGCGTTGTCGATATCGAAGGTTCGGGACCTCGTCTGCCCGGCGCCTCGATGGCGGTGGCCGAGACCGGCGAAGTCGCTGGTTCCGTTTCTGGTGGATGTGTTGAAGGCGCTGTGGTCTCAGAAGCGCTCGACATTCTTGCGACGGGCGAACGTCGGCTTGTCACCTTCGGCTATAGCGATGACGAGGCCTTTGCCGTTGGTCTCACCTGTGGCGGAACCATTCACCTGTTCATCGAACCGCTGGACTGGTGAACGCAATGGCGGACTCGATCTACGAACTTTGGCGCGAAGCGGTCAATGATCACCGACCAGTTGCGTTGGCCACGGTCATCGAAGGCGAAAACCTTGGCGCCAAACTGATTGTTGGCGACGGAATCGATTCCCAAGGAACACTCGGCGATGTTGATCTCGATCGCGTTGTTCTTCGCGACACAATCGGAGAACTTGCGGGTGGACGGTCGGGTATTCGCCATTACGGACCGCACGGTGAGGCACGTGAAACGGCAGTGTCGATTTTCATCGAATCATTTGCTCCGCCCCCGCACATGTTGATTTTCGGAGCAGTGGATTTCACCGGCGCACTGGTGAAAATTGCAAAGGTCATGGGGTATCGAGTCACGGTTTGCGATGCACGCGAAGTTTTTGCAACGAAGCGACGGTTCCCGAATGCCGATGATGTCGTCGTCGACTGGCCTCACCGACACCTTGAGAAAGTTGGTGATCGTCTCGGTCAGCGCGATGCAGTGTGTGTACTCACCCATGACCACAAGTTCGATGTACCGGCTATTCAAGCGGCCTTAGCAACCGATGTGGGTTACCTCGGCGCTATGGGAAGTCGCCGTACATGCGAGGAACGCCTTGAGCGCCTTGCCCAGGCCGGTGCTGATATGGAACAGGTCACTGCTCGGCTGCATGCGCCCATCGGCCTCGACCTTGGTGGGCGAACGCCAGAAGAAACGGCGATTGCCATTTGCGCTGAGGTGATTGCGGCTCGCACCGGACGCGTGAGTTCTTCGCTCAGCGATACAACTGGCTCGATTCACTAACTGCGATCGCCGTGAGGCGGTCGATGACGTTAGGAAAGCCCAGATTCTTCGAGCGAACGACGCACCAAGACGCGTACGAGATGTTCGCGGTACTCCGATGACGCATTGATGTCGCTCTGCGCTTCGGTGCCTTCGTTGGCGAGGGCAGCAGCATCGGCGGCATTGGCCCCGGACTTCACTGCGTCCATCACGGCCGAGGCCAGAAGGGGAGTCGATCCCATATTCACGAGTCCAACGCCGGTGGAGCCATTGGCACGAACAGTGGCCACGCCAACAATCGCCCAGTCCTGAGCACGTCGATTGAACTTCTGGAATGACCAGCCCTGGGTGTCGAGCTTCGGGATGCGGATTTCGGTGAGAAGTTCATCGGGAGCAAGGGCCGATTCGAGAAAGCCTGTATAGAACTCTGACGCTGCGATTTCTCGGGTGCCGTTGGGGCCAGTCGCCACGATCGTGGCCCCCATGGCGAGCGCAACCGCAGGAAGATCAGAAGCGGGATCAGCGTGAGCCAACGAGCCGCCAATGGTTCCGCGATGGCGGACCTGAGGATCACCGACATGGCCTGCAGCGTGAGCAAGGAGCGGAGCCGCCGATGCCAGGAGCGAACTGGTCTCGAGGTCGCGATGGCGGGTGAGAGCACCGATGGAGATGTAGTCCCCGGCATCGTTGATGTAGCGCAGGTCATCGAGGCGGCCGACATCGACAAGAACTGAAGGCGCTGCAAGACGAAGCTTCATGAGCGGAATTAACGAATGTCCGCCAGCGAGCAGTTTTGCTTCATCGCCGTATTCGGTGAGAGCGCTCAGGGCGGCATCGACGGAATCGGCACGCACGTATTCAAAGGCTGCGGGGATCACTTTGCTGCCCCATTCGATTCTGCGGCGCAGGCAAGTACGGACTTCACGATGTTGTGGTAGCCGGTGCAGCGACAGAGATTTCCTTCGAGGCCGATGCGTACGTCGGTCTCGGAAGGGTTCGGGTTTTCGTCAAGCAGCGAAACCGCGGCCATCACCATGCCCGGAGTGCAGTAACCGCACTGCAGGCCATGGTTCTCTTGGAAACAGCGCTGCATCGGATGGAGGATGTCGCCATTGGCGAGTCCTTCGATGGTGGTGAGATCGAGACCATCGGCTTGAGCGGCGAGCATGGTGCACGACTTCACCGATTGGCCTTCCACGTGGATGGTGCACGCGCCGCATGAGGACGTGTCGCATCCGACGTTGGTGCCCGTGAGGTTGAGCTCATCTCGAAGGAAATGCACAAGAAGTGTG
This sequence comes from Actinomycetota bacterium, assembly GCA_026393455.1. GTDB lineage: Bacteria > Actinomycetota > Acidimicrobiia > Acidimicrobiales > Acidimicrobilacustridaceae > Acidimicrobilacustris. Next base: position 37,636 of record JAPLAE010000093.1, on the reverse strand, counting down.
CGTGGTTCGACGTCACCTGTGCGTTCGACGCCATTGACGGTCACCGTGATCTTCATGTTCCCCCTCGGTGCGAACTTGCCGGAACTGCACCGGCGAACGGGTGAAACACTAGCCGAGGTCAGCGAGAGGCTCTGCTTGGTGACTGTCTGCTCGGCGGATGATTGACTGTGCTGGTGAATGCCCCTCAGCCCCAGATCGCCGTGATCCTCGCCGCTGGATCCTCTTCTCGATTTGTTGATGGGCCGAAGCAATTGGCGCAGTTGAACGGGAAGTTCCTCGTGGCGATCGCAGTCCAGGCCGCCCTCGATGCCGGGTGCTTCGCCTCGGTCCTTGTGGTGGCTGGTGCGGTGCCGCTGGACGGGATCGTGCCCGAGGGGGTCGTGATTGTCGACAACCCTCTCTGGGCATCGGGACAGGCGAGTTCCTTGTTGGCGGGAATCGCCGCAGCACGAGACGCTGGGGCCCAGGCAGTAGTCGTGGGTCTGGCCGATCAGCCATTCGTGGTGCCGGAGGCATGGCAGTTGGTTTCACGCATGGAAACCGAGCGACCGATTGTGGTGGCCACCTATGCAGGCCAGCGCGGAAATCCTGTGCGTCTTGGGGCGGAGGTCTGGGATGACCTTCCAAACGAAGGCGACGAGGGTGCGCGAGCGCTGTTGCGAGGGAGGCCTGAGCTCGTCGCCGCGGTAGCGTGCCCGGGCGACGCGTCGGACGTCGACACCGTGGAGGATCTCGAGCAATGGAACTGATCAACACCTTCGATGTAAGTGTGCCAATCGAAATGGCGTGGAAGGTGCTGACCGACGTTGAGCGAATTGCGCCATGCCTGCCCGGCGCGCAACTCCAAGAGATCGAAGGCAATGAGTACCGAGGCATTGTCAAGGTCAAGGTTGGTCCGATCCAAGCGCAGTACAAAGGCAAGGCCATCTTCATCGAGCGCGATGACGTCAACTTCAAAGCAGTTCTCGACGCGTCGGGCCGTGACACTCGAGGTCAGGGCAATGCCAGCGCCACAATCACCGCACAGCTCGAAGCTGCGGGTGACAAAACACACGTCACGGTAACCACCGATCTCACAGTGACCGGAAAGGTCGCTCAGTTCGGCCGCGGAGTCCTGGCTGACGTGAGTGCCAAGATTCTCACTCAGTTCGTTGACAATCTCGAACAAACCGTTCTCGTCGACGATGTGCTTGCTCCCGCAGCTGATGCCGCTGCAGAGGCTGCTCCTGCTGCAGCGCCAGCTGCCTCTGCTGTTGCCGAGGAAGCACCAACCATTCGCAAGATCGATCAACCTGAACCAGAAGCAATCGATCTCCTACAGGCTGGTTCGCCGGTTCTGAAACGCGCTGTCCCTGTTCTGGGTGTCGCCATCGGCGCATTGATTGTGTATGGACTTGTGCGTCGACGTCGGCGGAAGTGACCACAGTGGCCGACGAGCGAGCCCGGATTGCCGAGCTGCTCGGACGGGCCCCGATGGGAGATTTTGAAGTCGTTGTTCGACGCAGCGACGGCGATCCGGCAGTGTTGCGGAACGAGCCCCTTCTCCCCGATGGCACGCCAATGCCGACGCTTTACTGGCTTTGCGATCCGTCGCTGCGGTCTGCAATTGGAACAGTTGAATCTGACGGCGGAGTGCGCGAAGCCGAAGCCGCGCTTGGCCCTGAGGTCATTGCTGCCGCGCACGCCGCATATGCAGTTGAACGCAATCGGGCGATGCCAGCTGATCACACTGGTCCCGCTCCTTATGGGGGAGTTGGAGGCACCCGCGAAGGACTCAAATGCCTCCACGCCCACTACGCCTATTGGCTTGCCGGTGGCGATGACCCCGTTGGGCAATGGACAAACGATCGACTCGTTGAGCGCGATCTTCTCCCGATCGATGCGCCGATTCGAGTGATCCGATGACGACACCAGTTGCAGCTATCGATTGTGGAACAAATTCGGTCCGTCTGTTGATCACTTCGGATGGACGAACCCAGATCGAACGGTTGATGCGAATTACTCGACTTGGCCAAGGCGTCGACGCCACCGGCCGACTCAACGAAGCGGCAATTGAGCGCACGCTCGATGTGCTGCGTGAGTACCGAGAAGTCATCGATCAGTACGGAGTCACGAAAATTCGCATGGCTGCGACCTCTGCGTCGCGAGACGCGTCGAATCGCGAGGAGTTCTTTCAAGCCGCACATGAAATTCTTGGTGTCATGCCCGAAGTGATTTCTGGCGAAGAGGAAGGTCGCCTTTCGTTCCAAGGAGCGACTGCTGACCTCGACCCGGAACTCGGACCATTTTTGGTCTGCGATATCGGCGGAGGGTCCACTGAGTTTGTGTTCGGAACCACCGAAGCGGAATCAACCATTTCGGTGGACATGGGCTGCGTGCGGATTACCGAGGCATGGTTCCACCATGATCCGCCAACGGCCGAAGAACTTTCGCAAGCAATTTCGGTCATCGAGATTTATCTCGATGACGTGCTGCGTGCGATCCCGAATTTGGGCGAGGCGCGCACATTTGTCGGACTTGCCGGAACCGTGAGCAATACCGCGTCGGTTGAACTCGGGTTGGCCGAGTACGACCGCGAACAGATCCACCATTTCGTGCTCACCAAACCGGCCGTCGAAGACGTCTTCCGGACACTTGCCACCGAATCAATTGCGGAGCGTAAGGAAAACCCAGGGCTCGAAGAACAGCGCGCCGATGTAATCGTGGGAGGTTTATGCGTGCTTGTGGCGACGATGAGGCGACTTGGTCTTTCCGATTGTCTTGTTTCTGAGTCCGACATCCTCGATGGATTGGCGATGTCGCTGTTGGCCGAGTCGTAGGCGGGTTGCTCGGACCGAGACGGGTGCTGATCGAATCGCTCCAACCGACCGGTCGCTAGGATCGCCACTTGTGACCACCCTGTTCGGACGACGAGTACTGCTGCGTCCTCTTTTAGTGACAGATTTTCCCGCATGGCGTGAAGTTCGACGTCGAAACAGCGAGTGGCTGACCAAATGGGAGCCAACCCGACCGGTTGGTGCTCCTGACGTCATCGAGGACCGCGACGCGTTCTCGATTCGATGCAACGCTCGCCAACGTGAGCGTCAGTTGGGTTCGGCCTACGGCTTTGGGATTTTTGTCGATGGAGAGTTCACCGGTGAGATCAATTTGTCAGCAGTCCAGAGGGGCCCATTCCAAAGCGGCAGCATCGGGTATTGGATCGATGAGGCAAAAGCAGGCAAGGGCTATACCCCCGAGGCCTTAGTCGTGTTGGCTCAGTACTGCTTCGATGAACTTCGATTGCATCGGGTTGAGATCGCGATCGTTCCTCGAAATGAGGCGAGCCTCCGAGTGGTGCAAAAACTCGAACTTCGAGATGAAGGTATTTCGAAGGGATTCCTTGAGATCGATGGGAATTGGGAAGATCACATTCGCTTTGGATTGACCTTTGAAGACTGGGTCGAACGTGGTCCAGATCTTTGCGCCGCGTGGCTTTCGTGAGCGACCTCACCTCGTCCCCCAAACTCCCGAAACAAGACAGCGCGTTTATTGCTTTTCGCTACCGCAACTTTCGATGGATGTGGTGTGCGTCGTTGCTCTCGAGCAGCGGCTCTTGGTTGCAGATGGTCGCAGTGCCTTATGTGATTTACACAATTACCGGTAGCGGGGCATGGCTTGGATTCGCCGGCTTCCTTGGTTATGCGCCGATGGTTATTACTGGTCCGTATGCCGGTTCAGTCGCCGATCGGTTCGACCGCCGCAAGGTTTTGATCATTGGGGGCGTCATCCAGGCGGCGATCACCTTTGTTCTTTGGTTCGAATGGGTTCAAGGTGTTCGAAATATTGGTTTCTTCCTCGTCATACTCACGCTCGGTGCGTTTGCGGGTGGATTCACCGTGGCATCGTGGCAGTCGTTCGTAACCGAACTCGTTCCTCGAGAGCACCTGCTGAATGCTGTCACGCTGAATTCCGCTCAGTTCAACGCAGCGCGCGCGTTTGGTCCTGCGCTTGGCGGAGTGGTGCTCGCAACGTTGGGTGTCAGTTGGTGTTTTTTTATCAACGCGGTTTCATTCCTCGCGATGGTTGCCGGGTTACTTGTGATTTCGGTGCCACCGCTTGTGCGTGCAGTCAAGGTTGGAAAGTCGCGTCCAATTGCGGAGATGCGAGATGCAATGCGATATGTACGCACGGTGCCTGGCATCGTGACCTGTCTGATCGTGGTGTTCTCGCTTGGGATGCTCGGCGGACCACTGTTCAACCTCTTGGTTGTGTTTTCCACCAAGGTGTATGGAATTGGCGATGGGGCCTACGGCCTCTTGGCGGGTTGTCTCGGGGCAGGGGCAATCATCGTTGCCCCCATCGTCGCCGGCCGCGGGGGTCGTGCGTCGCGAAGCCGTGTGCTCACTGTTGCAATGGTTGCCTACGGCTTTGCACTTGTGGTGCTCGGTGCAGCGCCGATCGCTATCGTCGGCGCCGCAGCACTTCTTGTTGCGGGCGCCGGTTATCTGGGTATCACTGCGAGCCTCAACACCACGGTGCAATTGCAGGTGAAAGAGGAGATGCGCGGCCGCACGATGGCCTTGTATCTCATGGTGCTTACCGCTGCGATTCCGCTCGGAGCGCTGATTCAGGGTTGGCTGGTTGACATCATCGGCGTGCAGTGGACAGTGGCTGGCGCCGGCACACTGTTCCTGACGGTCTTTGTAATTCTTCGTTTCGGATTTAATCGTTTGGGCACCATGGACGCGGTTGATCACGAATTTGGCGCAGAAGACGCACTTCATATCGCCGAGGCCGAAGCATCCGAAGCGGCAATCGATCCGTTCTAACGAGTTATTTGGTGACTATTAGTTGTCGTCGAACCGATCGCTGTTGTCTGCGTCGGCCTCACCAAGAAACGCGCGCCCCGGTTCGCACTCTGTGCGGATCGGACACCAACGACAACCCCAACTCGGACGAAAAACGGGCGCTCGTTTCCCGACGGAAAGTTCGTGAAGCTTTCGGATTCCGTCGGCGGTGCGGGCGACTGCAGTGTGCAGGACGTCTTCAGTGATGGCCTCGGCCTGGGCTGTTCCAGCATCGAGGTAATAGGAGGCGGCAAGACGAGGCGGTGTGCCGATACGGATGGTTTCGAGAAGTGCGTAGAGGCGAAGGTCGTCGGTGTGGGTTGGTGACATCGAGCCGGTCTTGAAATCGATGATGACCTTGCCTGCAGTGAGGCCGTCGGCACGGCCGAGTGTGAGATCCGATCGGCCGGAAATCACGATGCGGTGGTCAAGGAGTTCGAGGCGCATGCGAGCCTCGGTAACGGGAGACCATCCGACTTTGACCGGAGGGAAGCACTCGAGAAATGTGGCCACCCGTTCGTTGGCGAATGCTCGAACCTCGGCTCGATCGGTTTCGGAGCACGTGCTGAGCCAGTACGAAATGGAATCGTCAGATCGTTCAAGTCGGTCCATGGCCTCGTCAACAAGTTCAAGAGGTATCGGGCGCCGCCGTTGGTGCATGGAGAGTTCGATGGCTTTGTGGGCGATGGTTCCGCGTGCGAGGGGCGGACTCCACTCGAAGGGCTTTTCCTTTTCGGCGAGGTAACGACGCTCGCAGCCATGGGCCATGGCGAGGTCATGTTTATTGACGAACATGGGGGAATCGGGACTGATCTCTGAGGCGAGGTCGGAGAGTGCATCTTCGAGGTCGGCACGGAGCGTTGCCTTGAGTGTGGGCGCGAACGATGGACGGTCCTCAGGGGTGGCCCCGAGAAGATCGAGCACTTCCTGCTGGGCAGGATTGAGTGGCGCCTCATCAACAGTCATCGCGCTGAATGGTACGGCGGCGCGCTCGTTGATGGGGACTGTCACACCCTGTTGGCATAGTTGCGGTCATGGAAGCTTCTTCGCTGCGCTTCGCAGCCGCCGCCCGAACTCTTGGCGAGGTGGCGCGCGCCGCGGGGCTCGTGGTGCCGAGCTTCCGCAGTCCGCCTCGCTTAGCTGGTGTCGATCGCACGATGAAGAGACAGTCCGATGCCCTCGGAGGCGAGGCAGTGACCGTCGCTGTGCGAATCAAAGGCCGGTCATGGGTATCGGTGTTGGCCGACATGATCGACGGCGTCATCGTTTCAAATTCGCTCTCTGGGCCCACCGCTGGCGCTGCCCGCACCGTTATGTGGGCAGCGGTCGAGGCCGATGTCATGCGGGGCACAGCGCCTCACGAGGGCGATGGTGTGGCCAAGCGGCGCAACAGTGGCCGCTCTGGTCAGAGTGCCGGGCGGCGAGGCCCACAGCCGGCGGGCCAGCCTCAGACTCGAGTGGCCTGAACTCAGGTCGATACGTTTAGGGCCGCTGCAGAGTGCACGTGAATCCGATGATCTGAAACCCACTCCCGTCATAGTTCTTTCGAGCACTTCGCAAACGTGAACGGGCTATCGTCGATTTCGTTGTCTTTATCGTTCTGGCGTAGGAGCGCTCGGGCGTGCACTTGCACCTCGTTGAGCGTATGGCGGGAAAGAGTCGAGTGATGTTTGTGCGGCGCTTGACTGCCTTAAACGAGAACTCCGACAACTGAGCATATTTACCATCGGCGGCATCAAAGGATCACTCACCGCCACCGTTGTGGCCATGCGCATGCGCAGCAACGCAACGGGGGAAACGCAGCGCCTTCAAACTCACGCATGAAGGAAAAAATGAAAAAGCAACGTATTTTCGTAATAGTCGCTGCTGTTGCCATCTGTGCACTAGTTGTCGGCGCACTCGTGTCTATGAATTCGGCGCATTCGACGTCGAAGTCATCGACAGCTTCGTTGACTCTCTACACAACTGTTACCGAATCAGAGGTACTTGATACTGGAAGTACTGGCACGACTGATGGAGACGAAACCTTTATTTATGGAACGGCATCTCTGACCCCGAACGGTCCGTATTTCGGTGATGAGGTCTACATGTCGGTCACCGTTCGCACAGATATAGCGAACAACCGAACATGGCGTGATTCGACGTGGGACTACTCGCTTCCAGAGGGCACAATCATGGTGAGTGGAGTCCTCGACTCGGTTATCGGGAAGTCGCTAGGCAAGGGCGACGTTGTTCACTTGGTGATTCTCGGCGGAACGGGGATTTACAGAGGCGTTCGTGGAGAGATGATTGGAACTGTTGAGGGTGACAGCCCTCCGATTCAAAAAGCCGAGTTCTTCTTTGTGAAGTAGGAGACCCACGCACGAGACCAGCCCGTCCAGAGGGTCGCCAGGACAGTGAATAGCGCTGCTCGCCACGAGCGCCGCCGCTGGAGTCGGTTCCTTCCCGAAAGCTGTCTAACGGCTCCCGTCGGGGCGGTACCGTTGCAGCAGTTCCAGCCCGGATGGCGGAATTGGCAGACGCAGGGGGCTTAAACCCCCCGACTCGCAAGGGTTTACGGGTTCAAGTCCCGTTCCGGGCACAATAAAAAACCTCTGGAAGTCATCGGTTCTCTGGTGATCGTGGCCCCCGAATTCACTGATTCGAAAGCGCCAAGAGGTTCCAGCTCCCTGCGAACTAGTTGATCAGCGGATCGCGGGGGAGTCCGAGAATTCGCTCGCCGATCTGGTTGCGCTTGATCTCTGAGGTTCCTCCAGCAATAGCGAGGGCACGATGCATGAGTTGCAACGTGCCACCCATGAATCCTTCGTCTTCGAGGTAAACCCCGGTTGTTCCGGCGAGTTCGAAAAGAATCGCAGCGGCTTCTTCTGCGTTTTCGGTGAGCAGCAACTTCGTGACCGCGCCTTCTGGTCCGGGTTCACCACCGGCGACGGCCCGCTGTGCACTGCGCACGTTGAGTGTCTCGGCCGCTTGTGAACGAGCAGTGGCTCGGCCGATGCGACCAGCGCCGCCAGAGAGTCGTTCGGGGTTGGCGTCGAATGGTGCAAGGAACGAAGCCGGTGGGATAACCATTGCGCCATCGCCACTGCCGATGCTGACGCTTTCGTTGCCGAGCGTTCCGCGAGCGACCGTCCAGCCGCCATCGACCGGGCCGACGACATCGTCATCAGGTACGAACACGTCGTTAAAGAACACCTCGTTGAATTCGGCGCCACCGTTCACCATTCGAAGCGGGCGAATCTCGACGCCTTCAGCGTGCATGTCGACAACCATGCACGTGATGCCCTGGTGCTTTGGGAGATCGGGGTTCGTGCGCACAGTAATGAGGCCGAACGAAGCAAGATGAGCTCCGGTGGTCCAAACCTTCTGACCATTAACGAGCCAGCCGCCATCAACGCGTGTGGCCTTTGTCTTTACACCAGCAGCATCAGAACCGGCATCGGGTTCGCTAAACAGCTGACACCAGATGAGTTCTTGATTAAGAGCGGGCATGATCCAACGTTCCAGCTGATCGTCGGTGGAGTGCTGCGTGAGTGTGAGGATGACCCAACCAGTGATTTGGTAACTGGGTCGCTTGAATCCCGCACGATTGAACTCCTCTTCAATCACGAGCTGTTCGATTGCACTTGCTGCACGACCCCATGGCTTGGGCCAATGTGGGACGGCGTAGCCAGAAGCGACGAGCGCCTGGACCTGCTTGGTTCCTTCAAGGTCCTTGACCGCCTCAATGGCTGAACGGGCTTCAGATCGGAACGCTTCAGCTTCAGGGGGAAGTTCCACAGAGCGCACCAACTTCACGCCCTTGCGGAGGAGGTTGGCGATGTCGATGGCGGCTTGCTCGGCATCGATAAGCGCCTCGATCGCAAGAGCGCGTCGCAAGTAGAGATGCGCGTCGTGTTCCCATGTGAATCCGATGCCGCCGTGCACCTGGATGTTCATCTGTGAGTTTCGATCGCCGGCGTGGGCTGCGGTTGCTGCGGCCATCGCCGCTGCGTAGGAGAACTGTTCACCGCCGGCGGCTGCAGCGCGGGCAGCATCCCAAACTTCAGCAGTTGCGATTTCCGTTTCAACAAGCATGTTGGCGCAGTGATGCTTGACTGCCTGGAACATGGCGATCGCTCGTCCGAACTGCTGACGCTCGCGGGCGTAGTCGGCGGCCATATCAGTTGTGGCTCGTGCGACACCGGTTGCTTCAGCAGCAAGAAGGAGTCGTGCGAAGTCGATAAGTGATTGTGCGCCACCGGGAACGATGATCGCTTCTGCATCGTCGAAGGTGACTTGAGCGCTTCGGCGCGTGAGATCGAGATTCGCGAGGAGGCGGATGTCGACACCCTTTGTTGTGGCGTCGACGATTGCAAGATCGCTGCCCACGGTTACGACGAGCAGATTGGCAAGTGCGCCGCTCAAGACTGATTTGGCAGTTCCGGCGATGGTGTTTGCTTTCGAGGAGAGTGCATCACCAAATCCGATACCAGCAACGACACTGCCGTCGGCAAGGCCAGGAAGGAGACGTGCAGCAACGTCACCGGGAGCAACTGCCGTGATGGCCGCGCTCGCAATGACCGTGGAGAGGAATGGTCCAGGTGCAAGACCCGCTCCCATCTGTTCGACAACAACAACGAGTTCAGGCATCCCGAATCCAGAACCGCCGTTCTCCTCGGGGATGTGAAGACCGAGCCATCCGAGATCCGCAAGCGCAGACCAGAATGCCGGCATCGTCTCTGCTGATGCTTCGAGAAGTTCCCGGGCCGCCCCTCGTGAATCGTGTCGCTCGAGAAAGTCGGCGGTGACATCGGAAAGCGTGCGGTGGTCTTCGGTAATGGCGATCGACATTGAGCTGCTCCAGAACGAGATACGGGACCGCGGCAGCGTATCCACCGAATGAGTGGCGCACCCATGTGGAGAGACACACCAGAATGGCGATATGAAGACTGACGCAATCATCCATGGGGATCTGGCCAGCGCCGCTGCCTCAATTCGACAGGCCGAGGATGCTGGATTTGATGGGGCAGTATCGGTGGAGATCTCCCATGACCCATTTTTGCCACTTGCCATGGGAGCAGCATCAACCGAACGCCTTGATCTCATTACCGGGATCGCAGTGGCATTCGCCAGAAACCCGATGAACGTCGCGGTGCTGGCTAACGACATCAATCGGCTCTCGGGCGGACGCTTCATTGTTGGTTTGGGAAGTCAGATCAAGCCTCACATCACGAAACGATTTTCAATGCCATGGTCGGATCCCGCTGCGCGCATGCGCGAATTTGTTCTTGCCATGCGGGCGATTTGGGAGTCTTGGGAGAACGGAAGTCCACTGGAGTTTCGTGGTGAGTACTACAAGCACACGCTTATGACGCCAATGTTCAGCCAAGGTTCAAGCGAGGTCGGAAATCCACGGGTTTTTGTTGCCGCTGTCGGACCGGCAATGACCGCCGTTGCCGGCGAAGTTGCCGACGGACTCATGGCCCACGGATTTACAACACCTTCGTATCTACGCGATGTGACCATGACCAACCTTGCGAAAGGGCTCGATCGATCCAATCGTTCGCGAAGTGACATCGAGGTGACCATCCCAATCATGTCGGCCGTGGGTCGCGACGAAGCCGAGATCGCTCCTAAGAGGGCCGCAGTTCGCCAGCAACTCGCGTTTTATGGTTCGACGCCCGCCTATCGCGGCGTGCTCGAGCATCACGGATGGGGCGAAGTCGGCGATGAACTCAATCGACTGTCAAAGCAGGGCGAATGGGTAGCGATGGCCGATCTCATTACCGACGAGATGCTTCGTGAATTTGCGGTGATCGGTGATCTCGAGTCGGTAAGTGCCGAGATCAAGCAGAAATTCGGCGGACTCGTGGATCGAGTGCAGATGGGTCTCAGCGACGAGCCCTTGAAGATCTGATTCGTCGCTCCGCATTACGCTCCCAAGAGGGCGTCGACAGTGTCGCCGGTGTGTTGGGGGATCAAGTGAGCGAACGCAATAAATCGCTAGTCGAACAGTTCTTTGTCGCTGGACGCGAGGTCGACCGTCTGTCGTTTATGACGGAAGACATCGAGTGGTGGAACGGTCTTGGAAAGTTTCCCGCGGCACCTGGACAAACAGTGTTCCGTGGCAAAGAAGAAGTGGGCGCACGGATCTTGGGACGAGCGCCGTCACCACCGCAACCGAACGGCCGACGAATCGATAGGTATGACCTTTCGACGATCAGTTTCGATGACGTCCATACGATTGCCGACGGGCCTTACGTCTTCCGTCAACATCTCTATAAAGCAACGACCATCGGCGGGAAGCCCTACGAAAACGTTTACGGATTCCTCTTTCGCTTCACTGATGACGGACTGATCGATCGCATTTGGGAACACTGGGGAACGTTGAACGCTTATGAAACCCTGTTTCAGGGGCCATTAGTTGTTCACGACCCTGATGAAATTCTCATGACGACGCCATCGGTTCGGCAGCGGCTTGATCTCGAACGTTCGGTTGACCGCGATGTCATTGCCGAGTGCATGGAGATTGCGGTTCACGCGCCCAACGGGTCAAACCAGCAGCCCTATCGATTCATATTCGTCGACGACGCCGAAACCAAAGCCAAACTCGCAGCGATCTATCGCTCTGCCATGGCCGACTTCATTGGTCGTCCTCGTACTGACGCGGCTGAAGATCGAGTGGACCGCACCTCTGAAGCGCAACAGCGCATTGCCCGCAGCGTTGCCTACCTTGCCGAGAATATTGAGAAGGTTCCGGTTCTCTGCGTTCCCATCGTCGCTGGTCGGACTGATGGAAATGGGTCCGGGGCCCATGCCGATCGAACTTCGACGTTTTGGCAGGCGGGCCGTTGGGGGTCGGTTGTACCGGCGCTTTGGTCATTCATGCTGGCCCTTCGATCGCGCGGACTCGGATCGGCGTGGACGACGTTGACGTTGATCCGCGAGCGCGAGGTCGCAGAGGTCTTAGGGATTCCTTACGAGGAATGGATGCAAGTAGGCCTGTTCCCAATCGCCCACACAATCGGCACGGACTTTCGCATCACCCCGCGCAAGCCCGCCGAAGAACTCACAAGGTGGAATCAGTTCCGCAGTTCGTGATCGGATGCCCTTAGGTTTCTAGCGGCAATAGCGCTTCAGCGAGGGCACTGAGTTCAGCATCAGGATCAGCATCGCCCACCAACGGGATGATGACGAACTTCGACGCGCCGGCATCGATGAACTCTTTCAGTAACGACGGGAGTGCATCTCGAGTTGGGATGACGGAACGGGGATCGAGTCCCGGACGGCCGCGTTCGATCAGGTCGACAAAGCGCTGGGGGAGTGGCCCGTCCGAGTATGAAATCAATGCGCCGTAATGCTGTGGATCCATCGTGCGACCGAATTCTGCTGCAGCGGCTTCAATCACAGGAATTGATTCGGCAACGTCAGTGGGTGAGCAGAACGAAGGCAGCCATCCGTCTCCAACGCGTCCAACTCGACGAAGCTCGCTGGGCGCAATGCCTCCGAGCCAAACATCGAGTTGCGATTGTGTGGGGCGAGGTAACACCTGAACATCGTCGACAGAGAAAAACTCTCCGTGGTGTGAAATGACTTCGCCGGTCCAACAAGCGCGCATTAGCGCGAGTGCTTCATCGTGACGCCTCCCGCGTTCACCTCGTTCAACTCCGAACGCCCGTTGTTCTGGGGGGTCGACTGCTCCGAGGCCCACTGCGGGAAGAAAGCGTCCACCGGAAAGCACATCGAGGGTGGCCATCTCTTTCGCAAGGATGACCGGGTTCCGACCAGGAAGAACTAATACCGACGTGCCGAGCTTCATTCGTGTCGTGCGACCGGCGGCGATGGCGAGGGCAATCATCGGGTCCGGTGTCTCTGCTCCGATCCGTTCCGACATCCACAAAGAATCGAATCCCAGTGCTTCACAGCGGTCGACAATTGACGCGAAACGATCGGGAGTCGCTGCCCCAGACAGGGTTCCGAGGCCGATTCCCACACGGACTTTGATGGCGCTGGTCATCAGGCATCCTCGCACTTCATTGAGGTTGTGCGCACTGCTGCAGCAGCGACCGCTCTATAGGGGTGTGGCCGCGTACAGTCGTAGACCTTGAACGCCCCCCGTTCCTCCCTTGGCCACTTTGTTCGACTTGGCACATCTGTTGCTGTGGCCTTGGCCGTTTTGTCGTTGGCGGGTTGCTCAGGTTCAAAATCGACACCTGCCGCAACGACGGAGTCGACCTCGTCGACTGTTGTGAACGCGTCGGGGCCAATCGAAGGCGGCACCCTCGATATAGCGGTTAGCGCCGTGCTAGCGAAGTGGTCCCCAAATGGTGGGCAATGGACGACCGAAGAACTTCAAGCAGCGCGAGCGGTCTACGACCGACTCATGGTTCGTGATGAAAACGATCATCCCGTTCCGGAACTTCTTGCCAAGGTGGTTCCCAACCCAAGCTTTACGGCGTGGACGCTAACGGTTCGTCCTGGAATTTTGTTTAGCGATGGGGCCCCGCTGACTGCAGAAGTTGTTGCATTCAATTTGAAGGCTCAGCAGAACGATCGCTCAAATGCCAGTTTGCTCGCGCCTATCTCCACGATTACCGCAACCGACCCTCAAACCGTTTTGGTCACAATGTCGACGGCATGGTCGACGTTTCCCGAGGTGCTCACGACTCGCATCGGAACAGTCGCGGCACCGGCCACGCTTTTAGGATTTGATCCACACCCGGTTGGCACTGGACCGTTTGTATGGTCAGGTGTTGATGAAGCGGGCGTGACAATCCTGGCGAAGAACCCCAAGTATTGGAAAAAGGGTTTGCCCCTTCTCGACGCCGTTCGATTTGTTCCCATTCCGGACGCCGCTGATCGAGTAACCGCTGTAATCGACGGAAAGGTTGGCATGGCTGCAGTTGATGAGCCGCGACAACTCGTTCGTCTCGAGAGTGTGCAGAATCGAGATTCCAAAATCACGATTCATGATGATCGCAACGCGGAACGTCCAAAGGTCAACATTGCGTTGGAGACGGGGAAGGCTCCATTTGACCGATTGACTGCTCGCCGGGCGGTCGCGTATGCGACAGATCGAGCCGAGATTCTTTCGAAGGCGTTTGCTGGTCAAGGCGCGATTGCCCGAGGAATGATGAGTGATACGTCACCGTGGTTTGTTGACCGCTCGGCTCCCGCTCGCGACGTGGATCGTGCGAAGAAACTGGTGGAGGAGTACACAAAAGAGACGGGACTTCCGCTCACCTTTCACTTGTCGGTAGCCCCAGGGACGACGATGGAGCGTGTTGCGTCTCTCTGGCGTGGACAACTCGAACAAGCAGGGATCGACCTGGTAATCGATCTTTTAGAGCCAGCGACGCTTTCTCTTGCCGCGGCGATCGGCCAGTTTCAGGCAATTTTGCAGGTGGGATTCGGCTCGTCCCATCCCGATTTCTATGAGCCCCTCTTTTACGGCATTCCTGCAGAACAAACTGCGATCAGCAGCAATGTGACGCGATATATCAATCCGCTTGTTACAAGAGCGTTTACCGACGCTCGTTCAACCGCCGATGTAACCCGGCAGGTTGATGATTACGGCACCGTCCAAGAACAGATTGCAATCGACCTGCCCTATTTGTTCCTTGTGCAGGTCCGTGAAGTGATCGTGACATCGCCAAAGCTGCGTGATGTCACCAGATGGTCGACGGGTTCGGGGGTTGACGGACTCGGTCAAGACGGAGCGACGGTGTCGTTGGCCCAGATGTGGATCGCTCGCTGAATTCAGGCGAGATCAGAGTCAGATGGCAGTTCCGGAAAACGGTGAAGGGTCACCGCTGACGGGGATCTCGGGCACTGTCCAGTCCATGCGAGCTGAAAGGTTTGTTGCGACAGCCGCCCACTCTTGTGGGTTCCATCCCTGGGCGGATGCTTCGACCTGATGAGCCTGGTTGATGTGCACGAAGGCAGGGAGAGTTTCGAGGCCAAAGGCCTTGGCCACGGTGCGGTCGGGATCGACGAAGACCAAGATCTCTGAAGCCAGTGGCCCGACGTAGTCGCGCACCTCAGATTCGGTCGCAGTAACGAGAAGGGCGATGCGCACGTCGGCCTCGGAATAATCACGAAGAATCCGAAGGGCGGTCTTCAGGATCCAGGAACTTTCGTTGGTGAAAGGGTCTAGGACCACGAACGCCAGATGGAAGTTGGTGGTCCATTCCGAGATCGGACGGCTCTCGCCAGTGAGGGGATTCAGTTCTACGGCAGCCTGCACATCGGTAGTCACAGCCTCAGAAGGTAGCGCGAGTAGGTTCTTGTCAGCGCACACGGGCTGCTGCCCGGCTCAGACCTCAGGAGACACCATGAACATCCTCGCTGCCGCCGAATTCGGGAACGGATACAACATCGTTCTCCTACTCCACATCCTTGCGGTCATCGTTGGATTCGCTCCGCTCTGGCTCACACCATTGCTGGTGCGCCTTACTGCTGGCGGAGACAAGGCCGCGGCCGATGGCCTCGATGTGTCAATCCTTCGCTTTTCCCTTCCTGGAATCGGTCTGGCCGGGATCTTGGGCTTTGGTCTCTCGGCAATGAGTAAGCAGGCGGGATCTACCGAGGCGCTCTTCAAAATGTCGCAGGCATGGATCTCCATCGCTGTGGTGCTCTGGATCGTCCTGCTTGCCGTTCTGTTCTTCGTGGCTCGTCCGGCCATCAAGGCGTTCCGTGACGGAAACGCCGCCGCACGCGGCCGCATCATGATGGCAACGGGGATTGGTCACCTGATCCTTGTGGTCATGCTCTATCTCATGATCTTTAAGCCCGGCTACACGGCCTGAAACTCGTCCGCATTTCGGTAGGGTGCGACTCTGATGCACCCGGTTGAACGACTTCGCTATGTGGCAAGAGCCACGGGGTATCCCCAGAGCGTCATTGTTTCCGAAACTGCCAGAGCACTTGCGAGTTACGCCAATGACCCTCAGGGTCTTGTCACCGCGTGCCGACGTATCGTGCAGCGTCAGCCTGGATCTGTTCCGCTGGTATGGCTGTGTGCGCGAGTTCTGTGTGCAGGCGATCCCTATGCCGAAATCCGCGCTGCACTCGAAGAACTCGAAAATGATTGCACGGCGGTCGAGTTAGCTCATTCGCTTCCTGAGGAAGCGACCATCGTGGTTCTTGGCTGGCCCGAACTCATTGGTGCGGCGCTACCCCGACGGGGAGACGTTGAAGTGTTGGTTGTCGACGTGCACCAGGAAGGCGGCGGACTCGTGATGCAGCTTGTCGATGCCGATGTGAATGCCCTCGACGTTCCGCTTGCCGGACTCGGCGCTGCTGTTGCCGATGCCGACCTCGTATTACTCGAGGCATCGGCGGTTGCGCCGACCGAGTGGTTGGGAATTTCCGGATCCTTGGCGGCCGCATCTGTTGCGAGAGCTCACGAGGTACCTGTGTGGGCGGTCGCCGGCGTTGGGCGTTTTCTGCCTCAGCGAATGTGGGAGCCAGTCCGTGAACGAATCATCCCCGACGAGCCGTGGGACGCCGACGACGAGGTTGTCCCGCTATCGATGATCGACAAAATTGTTGGGCCGACTGGTCCTCTGGCGGTGGCCGATGCGTTGCGCCGCACCGATTGTCCGATCGCAACGGAATTGTTTAAAGGCGACGTCATCTAGGTCGCCGGTAGAGTTTGGGTCATGAGCGCGCCGATCACAGACTCGTCGATCGTTGACCGCTACATCGAACTGGGGTTGCGGATGGGCCGTCATATCGACGGCTTCGTCGACGCGTATTACGGCCCAGAAGTTATTGCCGATCGCATTTCAGCAGAGCAGGTTTCTACTCCCGAATTTTTGGTTGCAAGCGCTGGCCAACTTGTGGTCGATCTCGATGCCGGAGTCGACGACGGTGTGCTCGATGCGTCGCGCCGGCGCTGGTTGCGCGCTCAAGCGACGGGGATGCATACCTCGGCCCGAAAGATGGCGGGGGAGGAGATTGCCTACGTCGACGAAGTTGAGTGGTGCTACGGCGTGCGGCCGACCTTTCGTGAAGAAGACCAGTTCGAAGGGGCCCACGTGCGGCTCGATGCAGTTCTTCCTGGCTCGGGTCCGGTACGTGAACGAATCATCGAGTGGCGCGAAGCACAGGCGATTCCCGTCGATCGACTCGACGCGGTTCTTTCTTCGATTGCTGAAGATTTTCGCGAACGAACACAACGCCAGTTCGGTTTGCCTGAGGGCGAGCACATCGCGTGGGAACTCGCGTCGAATCAGCCCTGGTCAGGTTTCAACTATTACGAAGGGAACCTGCAAAGTCGGGTCGCCATTAATACCGACCTGCCGGTATTGGCAACGAGCATCGGGCACTTGGTTGCGCACGAGGCCTATCCCGGTCACCACACCGAGCATTCGCGAAAAGAATCTGGTCTCGTGCGTTCTCGCGGTTGGCAGGAAGAATCGATTTTCTGTGTCGGAACGCCGCAGTGTCTGATCGCAGAAGGGTTGGCCGACCTCGCGCTGGAGATCATCGCTGGTGAAGTTCCCGACCTGCTTGTCGCTGAACATTTACGTAGCAACGGGATCGACTTTGATCCGGAAATCGCACATGCGGTGCGAATAGCGAGTGAATCGATGGACGCGGTGCGGGCGAATGCAGCGTGGTTGCTCCATGAAGACGGAGTTCCAGTCGATGACGTCGTTGCCTACATCGAGCGGTGGGCCCTCCTTCCTCATGCTCGAGCCTCAAAAGCGATTGAATTTCTCACTTCGCCAACATGGCGGTCCTACATCTCGTGTTATGTCGAAGGTCTGCCGCTTTGTCGAAACTGGGTGGCTGGCGACCCAGATCGCTTTGCCATTCTTTTATCCGAGCAAATAGTTCCGGCCGATTTGGTCGAAGCGTGAAACGCTCTGTCACCCTCCGCGGCGAAACATTCCATTTCGCCGATCTTCGCGAATTGATGGCGCGCGCGAATGAGCCCAAAGCTGGCGATCGCCTCGCCGGCATTGCCGCCAACTCTGAACGAGAACGAGTGGCTGCAAAGATGGCTCTGGCTGAAGTTCCACTTAGCGGCTTCCTTGATGAACCGTTACTCGAAGACGATGTGACGGGCCTGATCGTTGATTCCCTTGATCGTGAGGAGTTTGAAAAACTTCGATCCCTCACGGTGGGTGAGTTGCGCGAACTGGTTTTGTCTTCCAATTTCGCGGCAGAGTGGCAACGTGGCGTCAGAGACGCCCTGACGCCCGAAATCGTGGCGGCCACGGCCCGGATCATGAGTGCTCGCGATCTCATTTCTGCGGCGGCGCCGCTGCGTTCAGTCACTCGATGCCGCAACACCATGGGTGAGCGAGGCGTGCTCGGTGTGAGGATTCAGCCCAATCACCCCACTGACGACATCGCCGGGGTTGTGCTCTCCGCGCTCGACGGATTGATGTTCGGTTGTGGCGATGCGGTGATTGGTGTGAATCCCGCTGGTGACGCAATCGAGAATGTCGTTGCGCTGGAGCACGCATTGCAGGACCTGATCGGTGCAGTGGGCGCACCTGCGCAGTCGTGCGTGCTAGCTCATTTCACGACACAACTTGCCGCGCTTGAGCGTGGCGCTCCAGTGGACCTTCTCTTTCAAAGTATTGGCGGTACTGAAGCGACGAACGTCGGTTTCGGCGTGACGTTGCAGGGTCTGGCCGAAGGTCGCGAAGCAGTGCTGGCCTCGCATGCGACACGCGACGGATTCATCGGCGACAACGTCATGTATTTCGAGACTGGCCAAGGCACCGCACTTTCCGTCGACGGTCACGGTGGCATCGATCAGCTCACATGCGAAGCGCGTGCCTACGGGGTCGCGCGTGCGTTTGATCCATTCCTTGTGAATTCTGTCGTGGGCTTTATTGGTCCGGAATATCTGGCCGATGCGACGGAAATCATTCGCGCCGGACTCGAAGATCACTTCATGGGCAAGTTGTTGGGACTGCCTATGGGAATCGACATTTGTTATACGAACCACGTAGAGGCCAACCAAGACACCACCGACCAATTACTCGTTCTGCTTGCGACTGCGGGCTGCAACTTCGTGATGGGCGTTCCCGGTTCCGACGACGTCATGCTCAATTATCAGTCCACGAGTTATCACGATGCTGCTGGCGTTCGTGAACTTGTTGGCGCACGTCCGGCCCCAGAGTTCGCAGCGTGGCTCGAACAAACCGGGATCTTCGCCGATGGCCAGTTGGCGGAAGGTTCGGCGAACGGGCCTGAATCTCTGCAGGCGTTCGCTGAATCGGTCAAGGAACTGGGTCGATGAGCGCAGACCTACCTGACACGCTTCGTGGTGCAGTCGACGTTGGTGGCGATGTCTCCAACGTGACGCCTGCGCGGTTGCTCATCGGCCGTACCGGAACTGCCTATCGGACGTCAACGCAATTGCAGCTGCGTGCCGATCATGCATTTGCGAAAGACGCGCTCAACGCGACCTTTTCGCTCGACGAATCGCCAATGAAGGAACTCGTGAAACGCTTTGACTTATTTGAAGTCACGAGCGAAGCCGCATCACGCGAGGAATATTTGGCTCGGCCAGACAAAGGTCGCCGGTTAGAAGCAGGTGTCGCGGAGACTCTGCGCGAAAACTGTCTATCTGGTGTTGATCTGCAGGTCGTGATTGGCGACGGTCTCTCACCACTCGCAGTGAGCTCTCAAGTCCCGTCGCTGCTCGGTCCATTACTTGACCATGCCGCAACCCGTGGATGGTCGGTTGGACGTCCGTTCGTTGTGCGCAATTGTCGAGTCGGAGTCATGAACGACATCGGCGAGGCCCTCGATGCTCAGAACGTGGTCCTACTTATTGGCGAGCGGCCAGGGCTGGCCACGGCCGAAAGCTTGTCTGCCTATTTGGCCCATCGTCCCCGAACCGGCGATACCGATGCCCAACGAAACCTCGTTTCCAACATCCATCCGGCCGGGGTGGCGGCCGAAGATGCGGTCTGGCGGATCCTCGGATTGGTCGATGCCTTCGTGATCCAGGGCCGTAGCGGGTTCATGGTGAAGGAGTCGGCACGGCCTACGTCGTTATCAGAGGCCTCAGGCCGATAGTTTCAAGGCATGCGAAATCCCAAGGACTTCTTCCGCCCGCTGGCTGTGGGTGCCCCCGAACCGGTTCGTGAGATTCCGGTTACGCCCGCCCGCATGATCCACTTCTTTCCGCCTTCGAACGAGAAGATGGTTAGCAAACTTCCGCAGATCGTCCCAACAGTCGATGTGCTGCTTGGCAACCTTGAAGACGGAGTCCCTGCCGCAGATAAAGAGGCAGCGCGTGCTGGCCTTGTGCATGTTGGCAAGACCATCGACTTCGGCAAGACTCAGTTCTGGACCCGCGTGAACTCTCTGGATTCGCCATGGGGACTCGATGACATCGTTACCGTCGTTTCCGAAATCGGCGACAAGCTTGACGTCATCATGATTCCGAAGGTCGAAGGGGCCGAAGACATCCATTACGTCGACCGCCTTCTTGCACAACTTGAAGCCAAGGCGAAACTCGAGCGGCCGATTCTCGTGCATGCGATTCTCGAAACCGCTCGCGGCGTGGCCAATGTTGAAGAGATTTGTGGTGCCAGTCCGCGCATGCAGGGTCTTTCGCTTGGCCCCGCCGATCTCGCTGCAAATCGCGGCATGAAGACCACGCGGGTTGGCGGCGGCCATCCCGGCTATCTCGTTCGTCAAGACCCTGTCGATGGCAACATCGAAGGTGATCGCACGGTTTACCAGCAAGATCTTTGGCACTACACGATTGCGCGCATGGTCGATGCCTGTGTGGCTAACGGAATCCTCCCGTTCTACGGACCCTTTGGCGATATCGCCGATGTCGTCGCGTGTGAAGACCAATTCCGTAATGCGTTCTTGCTCGGTTGTGTCGGCGCATGGAGTCTTCACCCCGTACAAATCGCCATCGCTAAGCGCGTCTTCAGCCCCGATCCAGCTGATGTTGCGCACGCTCGTCGTGTTATCGAAGCAATGGGCGACGGAACCGGAGCACTCATGCTCGACGGGAAAATGGAAGACGACGCATCGGTCAAACAGTGTCGGGTCATGTTGGAACTTGCGACCTCGCTTGCTGCCGACGACCCAGAACTCGCCGCTACCTACGGACTTTGAGGTTCTCTGACATGAGTGAAGCGCTTCGTCCTCGACGTTCTGTTCTCTATATGCCTGGTGCGAATGAGCGCGCCCTGGAAAAAGCCAAAGGCATTCCCGCCGACGCGTTGATCCTCGACCTCGAAGATGCTGTTGCCCCTGACGCTAAGCCCGAGGCGCGAGCCCGGGTCTGTGCTGCGGCAGCGAGCGGCGACTACGGCGCTAAGGAAATTGCGATTCGCATCAACGGAATTGGCACGCAATGGCATGAGGATGACATCGCTGCGGCCGCCGCTGCTGGGCCCGATGCGATTGTTGTGCCGAAAGTGAATTCTGCCGAGGAAGTTGCTCAACTCATCGCAGCGTTTGAAGCGGCCGGGGCACCAGCACGCACCAAGCTGTGGGCGATGCTTGAGACGCCAGTGGCGGTCTTGAATGCAGAGTCAATTGCCACTGCTTCTGATCGACTCACAGTTCTGGTTATGGGCACCAATGATTTGGCGAAAGAGTTATACGCCGAGCACGTGCCCGGTCGGGCCCCTCTGCTGTTCGGATTGCAGAAATGCCTGATGGCCGCCCGTTTGGCCGGAAAGGTCATCCTCGATGGCGTCTACAACGACATCAAAGACGATGAAGGTTTTCGCGCTGAATGTGTTCAAGGCAAGCAATTCGGATTCGACGGCCGGACGCTTATCCATCCGAGTCAGGTCGAACCGTGCAATGAGGTCTTTGCGCCGTCAGCCGACGAGATCGAGCACTCACGCAAAGTGATCGCCGCATTCGACGAAGCGCAGGCCGAAGGCCGCGGTGTCGTGACTGTCGACGGAAGAATGATCGAGAACCTGCACGTCGACATTGCGCGACACATCCTCGCCGTTGCCGACGCGATCGCTGCGCTTAGTTAACGGCTGCGATTTGTTGGTTACTTCACCGCATCGAGCATGCGGCGAGCGATGACCTTCAGGCACAAGGTTTCGTCGGCGCCTTCGAAGATCGATAGCACTCGTGCATCGACAAAGTAACGACTGACGTTGTATTCCTCGGCATAACCAAAGCCACCATGGATCTGCATGGCTTCGCGAGTCACCCATTCGGCGGCCTTGCAGACATAGGCCTTCACCATTGAGGCTTCAAGAATTCCTCCGCCATTGGCCATCAGCTTGGCGACCTCGTAGGAGAACTGTCGCGCCGCCTGAGTCAGCACGACCATGCGTCCGAGCTTTGCTTGCGTCAATTGATATTCGGCAATGGGTTGACCGAACACAACGCGATCGAGCGCGTACTGGTGAGCGTCTTCGTAAGCGGCCTGCATAACGCCCACGGCGCGAGCAGCGGTTTGCAAGCGACCGTTTTCGAAACCGGCCATCTGGTAATAAAAACCCTTACCGAGACCTTCATCGCCACCAACTTGATTTGCTTCGGAAACAAACCAGTTGTCGAACGCGATTTCGTAGGAGTGCATGCCGCGGTAGCCGATTGTGTCGATTGCTCGACCCTCCATCTTTCCGCCACCAGGAGCGCCACCATCAACACCAGCGTCCTGCACGAATGCGAAACCGTGGCCTTCGCCTCGGGGTTTCGGCACGACAAACATTGTGAGTGCTTTGTGGGTGAGCGACTTATCGGTGTTGGTCCGGGCCAGCAACATGAGCGCATCGGCGCGCGCACCGAATGTGCACCAGGTCTTCACGCCATTGATAAGCCATCCGCCATTGGTCGGAGTGGCGGTGGCCTTAACGCCAGCAACGTCGGAGCCGTAATCGGGTTCCGTCACTGCAACGGCAGCCATGACCTCGGCCGATGCCAACTTCGGAAGCCATTCGCGTCGTTGTTCCTCGGTGCCACCAGCAAGAAGAGCGCGAGTGAGGATTTCTGGACGGGTAATGAGCGAACCACCAGCGCCAAGCGAGACCTTGGCGAGTTCTTCGGTGGCCACGACCATTCCCATGTATTCGCTTTCGCCGCCTTCGCTGTAACCGTCGTATTCCACCGGAACCGAGAGGCCGAAGCCACCAAGTTCGGCCAGACCCTGAATGAGGTCTTCGGGGATATCTAAGTTTTCTCGATGGATGTGCTCTGCGACGGGTGCGATCTTTTCGTTCGCGAATCGTCGGAACGTGTCCTGCACCATTTCGAAATCGCTCTCGAGGTGGCGCGGTCCGGGAGTGTCGGCCAGCGATGCAAGGAACTCTGGTGAACGGTAAGTGGCGACGAAGTCACGCGTGCTGTCGAGTGTGCCGGGAGCGATGTTCCACTCGGCTTCACGACCGAAGACTTTGGGAAGGAGTTCACCAATGGCATCGGCAACGAAGGCGCAGGCCAATTTCGCTTCAAGTTCGCCCTTGGTGCCGTACACGAGCATCGCTCGCCCGGTCTCTACCGCCGACGCTGCGTGCGCAACGTCGTAGGCCACAACCTGATTGGCATCAGGGCCTCCGTTGGCGGCGATATGGCGAATGCCAGCGTCGACTACCCCGTGGGCGGTCTCGATGACGGAAGCGGCAGTTGTGAGGTCCGGAGCGGTCATGGATGAAGGTTACCGTCCGGTCACATCGGTGGTCCGATCGGAGTCAGGTGTTGGCTGCGAAGTCGGCCAAAATCGATTCCATCGTGACATTGGAAACCACGTTGAGGTCTTCGTCGACGATCTCATAAAGCAGACCCGTCGGTGAGTGGGCACCGAAGAAGACCACTCCACCATTGTCACCACCGCGCTCAAGGTGGGGCAGCGATTCTGCGCCGGTGAGCGCGTAATCGCCTGCCTTGCGCATGCGATGGTCGCCAACGACTCCACCTTTGTCGATGTCCCAAAGGTGCTGTTCGCCCTCGAGCACAATCACTGTGGTTGTTGCTGTGTGGCGATGAATGGGGCAGTGGCCGCCATCGGCGCTCCAACGCACGACCATGTCGAGCGTTCCGGCGTCGAGGTCATGACCCAAGATTGTGTAGTCGTGATTGATCTTGTGAGGGCCACCGTCAATTGAAACGCTGCGCCACTTGTAGCGGGAAGGATCAAAGGTTCCGTTGAGCATGGCGTTCGCCCTCTCTTTGCTGGGTCGTTCCAGTGAGTGTTCCACTTTCGCGCCATTCACGCAGGATGTCTCCGTATTCAGTGGGGGCGCCAAAGTACATACCTGATTGACGGGATCGATCGTCAGGCATGCCTTCTTTGTTGTAGTAGCCGGGAGTGCAATTGGCGGAACTTTCGGCTGAGCCCTGATTGCGGAGCACGATGGTTTCCACCCAAGCGGCTTCAGCCTCTTCGGTGGGTTCGATCGGGCCGAGTTGGTGAGTGAGTGCCTCGTTGATCAACCATGCCGAATGTGTTGCCTGGATCTCAATCAAGTACGGGAAGTTCACGGTGAATCCTGCTTGGGCGATCGACTGCATGAACAGGTTCGGGAATCCGTTCAGAAGGAGTCCGTGATACGTGCGCACTCCGTCTTCCCAAGCTTCGCTGAGGCTCTCGCCAGTTCGCCCGTAGATCTCGAAGCCAGTGCGGTGGGCGTAGTCGGTACCTACTTCGAAGCCGGTGCTGTAGATCAAGCAGTCGAGTTCGTGTTCGACGCCGTTGACCACAACTCCGGTTTCGGTGATTCGCTCAACACCTTTCCCTTCGGTGTCGACGAGCCTGACGTTGTCTCGATTAAAGCTCTGCAGGTATTCGTCGTGAAAGCAAGGACGTTTGCAGAACTGTCGGTACCAAGGTTTCAATGCTTCGGCGGTGGCTGCGTCGTCGACGAGTTCATCGACTCGTGCCCGGACCTCTTCCATCTTGGTGAAATCTGCGATCTCCATGGTTTTGGCGAGTTCTTCAGGGCTTAGGCCTGAGGTGTTGTTGAGACGCATGGCGAGGAGTTTCTTGGTGATGCTTGTCCATGCATCATCGACAAGGTCATGTTCGACGATTCCTCCGGCGGTGAGGATCTGAAAGTTCTCGATCCGTTCTCGTTGCCATCCTGGTGTGAGTGAATCAACCCAAGTTGAATCCGTTTCTCGATTGGCACGTACATCGACTGACGATGGCGTTCGTTGAAAAACCAAGAGTTCCTGTGAATCTCGACCGAGGTGGGGGATGCATTGAACAGCGGTTGCTCCGGTTCCGATGATTCCGACTCGTTTGTCAGCCAACCCTGAAAGGCCGCCGTGAGAATCTCCGCTGGTGTAGGCGAAATCCCACCGACTCGTGTGGAAGGTGTGTCCCTTGAACGATTCAACGCCGGGGATTCCAGGAAGTTTTGGTTTCTGAAGATGTCCGGTGGCGAGGGAAACGAACTTTGCTTTGAAACAGTCGCCACGGTTGGTGGTGATGACCCAGCGGTCACCGTCTTCATCCCATCGCATGTCGGAAATTTCCGTTTGAAACAGTGCATGGCGGTAGAGATCGAACTTCGTGGCGATTCGTTGGCAATGCTCGAAGATCTCGTCGCCTTTGCTGTATTTCTCTTTCGGCATGTAGCCGGTTTCTTCAAGCAATGGCATGTAGATGTAGGACTCAACATCGCAAGCCACGCCGGGGTACCGATTCCAATACCAGGTTCCGCCGACGTCGGCGGCTTTGTCGATGAGTCTGATCTTGTCTACGCCGAGTTCGCGAAGACGCGCTCCGGTGAGGAGCCCGCCAAACCCTGCGCCAACGAGCGCAACATCGACCTCGTCGAAGAGGGGATCGCGCTCAATGATTTCCTCGGCCCATGGATCGCGCACGTAGCTCTTGAAACTTCCAGATGTCTCGAGGTACTGGTCGATGCCATCGGATCGGAGTCGGCGTTCGCGTTCGGCGCTATACCGAGCTCGTAATCGATCGACGTCTAATGATGAAGATTCGCTCATGATCCACCCCCAGAGGTGAGGGTAGTGGAATCAGTGTTTGATGGGTTGAAGAACCTGTCCGGGATGAGCACCGGTCGAAGCGCCATTGATCCACGTGGGAACGCCCCCAGCGATGGTGGCGCGGAAACCCGCAGGAGCGCGAGTGAAGCGCCAAGTCCCATGCGGAACGTCGTAGGCGCGTTCCTCGGCCCGAAGCTCAAGGTCTTCAAGACGAAACACCACGAGATCAGCGATCTTTCCCTCAGCAATTACGCCGCGGTCGGTGAGACCAAAGAATTCGGCCGTGCGGCCAGTGAGGACATGGATCGCTTCTTCGATGCTGATGAGCCCAGCGTCGCGGACGTAATGGGTGAGTATGTAGAGGTGTTCACCCGCCGCTGAGAAGAGTTGAAGGTGGGCGCCGCTGTCGTTGATGTTGAACACTGTGTGCGGGTCACGAATGGCTCGCACAACGTCGCGTTCGCTCAATCGTTCTGGGATACCCATCATCTGGGAGGCAAGACCATTGGCGACAACCCAATCGGCAAGCGCGTCGGAAACATGTAGTCCTGTTTGATCGGCGAGATCCTGTAGCGAGATTCCGAGTGGACCGACCCCAGTTTCAGAGATAGTCAGAATCATCTCGTGAGGTCGATCGATTCTCGAAAGACTTGATCGGGTTCGGTTATCCCAGTCGGTGCGAGCCTTGTCGCGCCACGTGGGGTCGGCCAATGTCGAAAGTTTCACATCGGTCGGACCGTTGATGACTTCGTTCCACGCAGGCACGCGTTGGAAGACGAGTGAACTTTCAAATCCGAAAAATGGCGCCAGTGGTTTGCAGTTCACCATTGGCCACATGTCGGCACCATCAGCGTTCAGTTGTTCGTGAAGTTCCCACCATTCCGTTTGGCGATCTGCATCACGCTCGTTGAAAGGAATACCGGTGTACTGAGCGCGCACGCCGCTTTCGCGAACGATGGCGCCGAAACGTTTGGCATCGACAATTGATAACTCGGTGTCATTAAAGCGAGTGATCATCTGAACCGTTGCGGGCTTGTGGAGAGCGACGACGCGGAAGAGGGCGAGAAATTCCTCGTCCTCGGCGAAAAAGCCAGGAACGAGACGGAGGGAGCGATCTTTGTCGAAGTGATTGATGCTCAACCCGAGAGCACCTGCGGCGAGGCCTTCGTCGAGGACCGCGCACATCTCGGCAATTTCATCAGTGGTCGCAGAGCGCGACCACGCATCGGCTCCCATGACCCAGGTGCGCAACGCGAGATGTCCGAGGTATCCGGCGACATGAACCGCGGTTGGCTGTGTGCGAAGCGCGTCCATGTACTCGGGCCATGACTGCCACGACCAAGGAATCTCTTGTTCGAACGCCTTCAGGGGAAGGTCTTCAAGGAAACACAGGAGGTCGACTATTTCGTCGCGTTGTTCGCCTTTGAGCGGAGCAATCGAGTTTCCGCAATTGCCAAACACCATTGAGGTGTTTCCGTATGCGGGCAGGGGATCGAGCTCAGGGTTCCACCACATCGCGCCATCGAGGTGGGTATGGGTGTCGATGATCCCAGGGGCAACGAGACAACCCGTCGCATCGATGATCGTTTCGCCTCGAGGCTCGAGGTTTGGCCCTACCTCGGTGATGACGCCGCCTTGGACTCGAACATCAGCAGTAAAGGTCGGTGCGCCTGTGCCGTCGACGACTGTGCCGCCTGTGATCAGTAGATCGTTCATGGTTCCCCCTGTGTCTGGGTCGAATCTACCTTCGGAAACTCCTAGGCTCATCGTTGACATCTGCAGAGGAGAGTTGTTGTGACTGTTCATGATCGTCCATTCGGCCGCCACTTTGAAGACTTCGAGGTGGGCGACGTCTATCGCCATTGGCCAGGGAAGACCATTACCGAAGCCGACGACCACCTTTTCTGCATGATCACCATGAATCACCACCCAACGCATACCAATAACTGGTTCGCCGAGAACGAGTCGCCGATGGGCCAACCGCTTGTCGTCGGCAATCTCGTGTATTCGCTTGTCCTGGGCATGAGCGTCCCTGATGTAAGCGGGGCGGCAATCGCCAACCTCGAAGTGGAATCACTGAAACATGCCAAGCCGACATTTCATGGCGACACGATTTATGCCGTTACCAAGGTTCTAGCCAAAAAGGAAACTTCCGATGGCAAGCGCGGCATTGTGACTGTCGAGACCAAAGGTATTAATCAGCGTTCCGAAGAGGTCTGCGAATTTCGCCGCCGAGTCATGGTGTGGAAGCGCGAGTTCGCTCCGCAGCGTGGACTTCCATACGGCGAAGACGTTTTCACCGAAGACTGATCAATGCTCGGAGTGCCTGATGTCGAGGCGGTACTCGTGTGGTCGGCAGGTCGACGGGACGAATTGCCGTGGAGGCAGACTCGCGATCCATGGGCCGTGCTTGTCTCGGAACTGATGCTCCAGCAGACGCAAGTTTCGCGAGTCATTCTTCGGTGGCATCAATTCCTTGAACGTTTTCCAACTGTCACCGCATGTGCACGCGCTCCCATTGGCGATGTCGTCACCGAGTGGGCCGGGCTTGGCTACAACCGACGAGCCGTGAATCTTCATCGAACGGCCGTGGCCTTAGTCGAGAATCATGATGGAGTGATTCCGTATGAGCTCGACGCGCTACTCGCGTTGCCGGGACTGGGTCCGTACACCGCTCGCGCGGTATTGGCGTTCGCCTATGAACAAGACGTAGCGGTCGTAGACACCAACGTCGGCCGCATCCTTGCTCGACAGCGAGGCGAGCGGCTTACTGCACGCGTCGCCCAAACCTTCGCCGACAATGTCGTACCCGTTGGCATGGGGTGGTCGTGGAATCAGGGGTTGCTCGATCTGGGGGCGCTTGTCTGTACGAAGCGCTCTCCTAATTGTGAAGTCTGTCCAACCGCATCGACGTGTTCGTGGTTTGTCGGAGGTTCTGTTGAGCCAGATCCTGCGATCGGTTCGGCTGCAGTCAGCAAAGGGCAATCGAAATTCGTTGGGTCGTTTCGCGAAGGTCGCGCGCGATTGCTTGATGTTTTGAGAACTGGCGTCGAGGTTTCTCCCGAACAGTTTCAAGACGCGTGCGGTTGGAACGATCGAGACGGCGGCACATCTGATGCGCTGCGTGCTGCCGATTCTCTGGTCCGTGATGGATTGGCGGTTGAACGCAACCACGGCGCTCTCGCCTTGCCGTGACTCTTAAGACTGAATGAAATCCAAGACCAGACGATTGAATTCTTCGGGTTTCTCCACCTGAGTGAAGTGTCCGGCTCCTTCAATGATTGTCGCACTCGAGCCGGGGCTCAATCCTGCGGCAGCGGTCTCTGCGAACTCCACGCCAACGCAACCGTCGTTGCGACCGTGGATGTAGAGCGTTGGTTGCGGGGGTGGCGAACCGAGCACATCCTGGATGTCTTGATACGCAGCCGACACTGGTTCGGTTCCCCATGTTGCGCGGTAGTAGCCGAGTGCGGCCGCGAGATTTTCTCGACTCCCGATCGAGGTACGGATGTGGTCCATGTCGACGGTTGCATCGTGCCCAGGCGACCAGTCCGCCCACAGTCGATCGATGAACTCAAGGTCGTTCGCCGAAACAACGTAATCAGAGAGACCAACCTGAAAGAAAAACATGTACCACGAGCGCTTGAGTTGGTCGTAGTTGGTCATGGCGGTTGCCATCGAAGCGGCGGGCGGAACAGCAGCGGTGACAACGCGCCGCCAGCGTTCAGGTGCATAGGCCGCAGCGCCGTAGGTCGCCAGCGCTCCCCAGTCGTGACCGATGATGACGGCATCGCTGTCGCCACCGAGCGCTTCATGAAGTGCGGTGGCATCACGAGCGAGCGTGGCCACGTGGTACTGGCCGTCGGCCGGAATCGAGGTCGGCGCATAACCCCGCATGAAGGGGGCGACGGCTCGAAAGCCGGCATCGGCGAGGGCGGGAAGTAGATATCGCCATCCATGAGCGGTGTCGGGAAACCCATGGAGGCAAAGGGCAAGCGGGCCTGATTCGCCGGCGGTGAGGCACCCGTAGGTCAGTTCGCTTGTTTCAATGGTGGTGGCATTGATCTCCATCTAACGAAGGTAGCGAGAATCCGGGAGGTGTGAGACATGTCACTCGCCCTTCACATCGTTTGGCCCTTGTCCTAGCGTTCCCACTTCGTTCTTGCAGGGGAGGAGGTGGGCAGTGGAAATCACGTTCTACGGGGTGAGAGGTTCAACACCGTGCGCCGGCGAAAGCACATCGCGTTACGGCGGGAACACCGCGAGCATTGTTCTTCGCGACGACGATTTCGATCCGATCCTCCTCGATCTCGGCACTGGCGTGCGTTACTTCGGTGCAGACCAGAAACCCGGGGAAGAACTGCACGCCCACGCGTTAGTTACGCATCTGCACTGGGACCACGTCCAAGGACTTCCGTTCTGTCAGCCCCTACTTCTTGCCGGATCAACGCTCGATGTTTACGGGCCGTCTCACGATGGTGTTGGTTTTGCTCAGGCATTCGACGACTTGATGCGGCCACCATTTTTCCCGGTTACTCGCCAGGACCTTCCGAGCAAGATTTCTTTTTTCACCCTTGAAAAAGGTGTTCATGAAATTGCCGGCGCCAAAGTCACTGCACTCGAAGTTCCTCATACCGACACCACCTTCGGTTATCGGGTCGAGCGCAACGGTTTCTCCGTGGCCTATGTGAGTGACCATCAAGAACCTGCCGATGGCGTTTCGATCGAACCGTCCGTCCTCGAACTCTGTCAGGGTGTCGATGTGCTGATCCACGATGCGCAATACACGCCCGAGGAATATCTACGTAAGCCAGCGTGGGGTCACTGCACAGTTGGCTATGCCGTTCGTGTTGCTGCGGCAACAGAGGTTGGGCAGTTGGTGCTGTTCCACCACGATCCGAGTCATGACGATGACATGCTCGACCGGCTTCTTGTTGAAGCGCAGGAAACCGGACGGGAATTGGGCGTCGGTTCGATTACCGCCGCCTACGAGGGATTGACCATCACCCTCGCCTAGGATCTCGCCCTTGTGAGCGAGAATTCGAAGACAACTCCTTTTGATGGTGCCAAGTATCGCCAGGTGCTCGGACATTTCCCTACTGGCGTGACTGTCATTACTGCAATGACCGATGATGGCCCGGCGGGTATGGCGATCGGATCTTTTACGTCGGTGTCACTCGATCCTGCACTTGTACTTTTCAGTGCTTCGAAGACATCTGCGAGTTGGGCCAAGCTTCGTGAAGCTGGCAAGTTCTGCGTGAATATCCTCGCTGACGACCAAGAGGACATAAGTCGTGTTTTCGGGTCAAAGGCTGACGACAAGTTTTCTGAAATTGGCTGGAAGCGATCTGCGAATGGTGCGCCGCTTCTCAACGGCGTACTGGCCTACGTCGATTGTGATCTGCACTCTGTTCTCGACGGTGGTGATCACGACATCATCCTCGGCGCTGTTACCGATCTTGATGTGAAACATGAAGGCGGAGCACTTGTGTTCTTCCGCGGAGGCTACGGCCGGGTGGCGTTCTAAATCATGGCGATCTACGCGCTGGGAGACATGGTCCCTGACATCCATCCCGATGCGTGGGTGCATCCTGAAGCCGTCATTATTGGTGACGTCACGATCGGGGCCGACAGCACTATTTGGCCGTGTGCGGTTCTGCGGGGCGACAACGGCGGTATTCGCATCGGGGAGCGAACCTCAATTCAAGACGGAACCGTGATCCATTGCATTCCAACGAGGCCAACAATCGTTGGCGACGATTGCGTAATTGGCCATATCGTTCACCTTGAAGGCTGCACAATCGAAAGCAATTCGCTTGTCGGTAACGGTTCGGTTGTGCTTCATGAAGCGATTGTTCGTTCTGGTTCGCTCGTGGGTTCAAACGCCGTGGTACCGAACCGGATGGAAGTGCCTACCGGCATGATGGCGCTCGGCGTACCTGCCAAGTTGCGCGAGGTCGGTCCCAACCAACCGTTTATCCAAGAAATCGCCGTTCGTGATTACGCCGAACGAGGCAAGATGTATCGAGCAGAGATGCGCCGCATCGACTGACACTCAGCACAAGCACTTACGCGCCTGAGCCCAACCAGTTGAACGGTGCCCAAGGGAGATTGCGCACAACCCAGAACGCGAACACTGTGACTCCGATTGCGATCCAGGTATTGCGTTTGAATTCAAAGTGAAGTTGGCGCTTGCCCATACGTCGAGCAATCGCATTCCAACCAAACCACACCGCACTTGTCGCAAGAATGACGACGAGCAAAATGTTGTGGTTCATGGCTCGCAGCACGTCTCCGTTGAGTAGCGCATGGAGCCCACGAGTCATTCCGCAACCGGGGCAATCGAGGCCAGTCATCGCCCTGAAGGCACAGGCGGGGAAGACCTGCGTTTTGTTTGGGTCGACGATGCCGACGACGACACATCCAGCAATCGCGATTCCGCCGGCGATTGCCATCCCGGGGTTGATGCGACGAGTGCGCGCCGCGTTCGCACCGAGAGGGGAACTTGCCTCACTTGGCGAATCAACGGGGTTCGTCAGCACGTCTTCGAGTGTAGAGCCGACCTCGTCACGACCTGCTGTCGTTGCCTATGGTGAGGGGATGAATCTTGGACGCGTTGGCCTGTGGGCCTATCAACTTGATCTTGTTCCGTCTTCTCTGGCGCAGGAGACTGCAGCAGAAATTGATGAACTGGGATACGGGGCTCTGTGGATCCCAGAAATGATCGGCCGTGAATCGTTTGTCAGCTCAACGCTGTTGCTGGCCGCTTCAAAGAAGATGGTTGTCGCCACAGGCATCGCTTCGATTTACGCCCGAGACGCGCTGTGCGCGAACTCAGCGTGGAACACCGTCTCAGAAGCGTTCCCTGATCGCTTTCTTCTAGGGCTTGGCGTGAGTCACGAAGTGATGGTGGCTGGGCTTCGTGGTCACGACTATTCAAAGCCTTATTCGGCGATGAAGTCGTACCTCGACGGGATGGACAATGGATTGTTCACCGCAGCGCCACCGAGCGCTCCACCGCAAAAAGTTCTGGCCGCTCTTGGGCCGAAGATGCTTGAGCTCGCAGCAGAACGCACGCAGGGTGCGCATCCGTATTTCATTCCGGTCGAGCACACTGCATTCGCACGCGAGGTCATGGGTGCTCGTGGTTGGTTGTGCCCAGAACAAGCAGTCGTTCTTGAAACCGATCCAGCGAAAGCTCGTGAGATAGCTCGCGGCCACATGTCGATGTACCTCACGCTTCCGAATTACACGAACAATCTGAAGCGATTCGGATTCACCGATGCCGATATTGCCGATGGCGGGTCCGATCGCCTTGTTGACGCCATCGTGGCGTGGGGCGATGAAGGTGCGATCGCCGATCGGGTCAAGGCCCATCACGACGCCGGCGCAGATCACGTATGTATCCAAGTTCTCCCATCCGACGGGACTTCGATCCCTATGGAGACGTGGCAACGCCTTGCTCCGGCGCTATTGAGTTGACCATCTTCCGAACCGGCCGATCGGGCCCTAGGCTGCACAGGTGAGTTCACCGGTTACGTTCGCCCGATCCCATGTGTGGTCGGTCTCCCATGTGGATGCTCCCGAGATCATCACCTCGGCGTGGATCGACGAACAACTGGCCGAAACCTATGAACGCGTTGGCGTTCGTCCCGGACTTCTCGAATCAGTCGCCGGTATCCGAGCGCGTCGATGGTGGCCTGAAGATGTCACATTCGACGATGCTGCAGCCCGGGCCGGAGTTCTTGCGCTTGAACAAGCGGGCGTTGCCCCCGAGGAAGTCGATCTGCTGATTTCCACCTCAGTGTGCAAACA
This sequence comes from Actinomycetota bacterium, assembly GCA_026393455.1. GTDB lineage: Bacteria > Actinomycetota > Acidimicrobiia > Acidimicrobiales > Acidimicrobilacustridaceae > Acidimicrobilacustris. Next base: position 4,091 of record JAPLAE010000093.1, on the reverse strand, counting down.
CCATCTCGAGCCCAGCATTGCTTGCGCCGTTCACAACCGGTTGGGTCTTTCACCGAATGCAATGAACTTCGACCTCGGCAATGCGTGCTTGGGTTTCATCAACGCAATGACGCTCGCGTCATCGATGATCGAGTCGGGCCAAGCAAGGGTGGCGCTCATCGTCGATGGCGAAGGAAGTCGTCAACCACAGACGCAGACCATTGCTCGGCTTCAAGACTCGTCTTCCACGCTCACCGATGTGTTCGATCAGTTCGCATCGCTCACCCTAGGTTCGGGCGCAGCAGCGATGGTGATGGGTGGTCCTCGTCAGGGTTCGCATCAGTTCCTCGGGGGAGTCACACGGGCAGCAACGAAGTATCACGATCTCTGTGTTGGTGATCTCGACGAGATGCGCACCGATACGGCGGCTCTGCTCGAATCAGGTCTTGATCTCGCTGAAGTCACCTTCAACGACGCGCTGGCCGAAGGTTGGCAGTGGTCGAACTGCGACACGTACATCCTTCATCAGGTCTCGGCTGTGCACACCACGAAACTTTGTGAGTTGTTGTCGATCGATACATCTCGCGTGCCGCTCACCTATCCAGAGTTCGGAAACATTGGGCCGGCAGCAGTTCCTTACACGTTGTCAGTCACCGCAGATCAGTTGACAGTGGGTGACCGCGTACTTCTAATGGGGATCGGATCGGGACTCAACTGTTCGGTCGCCGAACTGATTTGGTAGTACGCGTTGACGATTGAAACTCCGTCTGTCGCCGACTGGGAACGGTGGGGGATTGATCCACAGTGGCACCGAACGGTTCGCATCGAACGTTCTGGTGTTGCAGATGTGGAATGGAGCATTCTCGATACTGGCGAAGGACCTCGCGGAACGATTGTCTGCGTTCATGGCAACCCCACGTGGGGGTATCTCTGGAAAGACTTCCTTGAAACGTTGAGGCCGGAATGGCGAGTTATTGCTGTTGATCAAACCGGCATGGGTTGGTCGCAGCGCTCGACGCGACGAACACTCGAAGAGCGAGTCGCAGAACTTGTTGCATTCTGCGAACAGCACACCTCGGGCCCGCTTGTGCTCGCTGCCCATGATTGGGGCGGCCCGGTAGCACTCGGTGCCGCTTCCTCGCTCGATGTGCGCGCCGTAATTCTGGGTAATACCGGAGTGGGCCTGCCCGAAAACACGAAGGTGCCGCCTCTCATTTCAACGGCGCGTCGATTCGTCGATCTGTTGTGCCGTCGCACCTCTGTCTTTGTTTCCGGTACTGCAGCGATGACGAAGAAGCAGTATCGGGAAGCGCTGCGCGCCCCGTACCGGAAAGCCGATCGTCGCGCCGCGGTTGCAGACTTTGTGACCGACATTCCATTGAGTGAAAAAGACGAGTCATGGTTGGCGCTGCAGAAATCAGCCGACAACCTTTCGAACCTTCAGGTTCCGTTGTTACTCGTCTGGGGTGGTCGTGACCCGGTATTTCACGATCGCTTTCTTGCCGATCTTCTGCGACGAGCGCCCCATGCCGATGTCCATCGTTTCCCCGAAGCTGCCCATCTGGTTCCACTCGACGAGCCCATGGCTGCCGTCGCATCGTCGTGGCTTAACGATGTGCTTGGTCCCGATCATTCGACTAATGAGTTCGTCAACTCCAAACGAGACGAGGTCGACCCTCACTCATTTACCGCGATAACCGAAGCGCTTCGTTCTCGTTCCCAAGATAAGTCCGCGGCATTTACTGATCGCAGCGGTTCCGTTTCGTGGGAGTCATTAGCGATCGAGGCCCAAGACATTGCGCGCATGCTGATGGAGGCGGGGCTTGAAGTCGGTGATCGTGTTGCGATGCTCGTGCCGCCCGGAGCGGAGCTGCTCGCTGCGGCCTACGGCGTATGGCTTGCCGGTGGCGCCCTTGTTGTGGCTGACAGCGGACTCGGTGCACGAGGACTTCGAACGGTTCTCAGAGGTGCAAACCCACAGTGGGTATTTGGAACCTCAAAAACTCTGACGGCAGCGAGAACCTTGGGCTGGACACCTGGCGCGCGAATGGTCTGCACTAGTCGATTCCCACGTGCACTTTCGTTGACGACGCATCGGTCCACGTCTCAATCGCAACTTCCGCCGCTTGCTCCCGAGTCTGAAGCAGCAGTCGTGCACACCTCGGGTTCAACTGGTCCCGCCAAACCTGTTCGCTACACGCATGGGGCCTTAGCGGCGCAGCGCGATGTCATAAGCGAATCGTTCGCGATGTCGAGCGAACACGGTTTCGTTACGTCGTTCGCACCGTTCATTCTGCTTGGGCCCGCGCTCGGCGTTCCGTGTGTGTTGCCCGATATCGATGTCACAAAACCTTCGGAACTCGATTTCGATCGATTCGCACAGGTCCTCGCTTCATCACAGGTTGACGTTGCTTGGCTTTCACCGGCTTCGGCTCGACGAATTGCCGCTACTGCTGCGGGTCGTAAAGCCGCGCTTCGTCTCGTGATGCTCGCTGGTGCTCCGATCTCCACCGAGTTGGCAACCGCGATTGCCGCAGTCACCGATGCCGATGTTCGCTCGCCCTGGGGCATGACCGAAGCCATGCCGCTGACTGACGGCGTGGGCGCAACGCAGCAGATTGGCGACGGAACCAATACCGGAAAGGTTCTCAATGGGGCCAAGGCTGTGGTCGTTTCGCTCGATGATTCGAACCCTGAACCGGTAGCAGTCGGCGAATGGGGAGAACTGGCCGTTCATGCTTCATGGATGTTCGAGGGTTACGAACGACAGTGGTCAACAGAACATCGCTCCGAGGTTTCAATTGATGGTGTTCGATTCCACCGCACCGGCGATCTCGGGCGGATCGCTGCAAACGGCGACGTTCATCAACTTGGTCGCTTGCAACACGCGCTGTTCCTTGCGACTCAGGTTGTCCCGTCTGCGCTGGTTGAGGATCCGATTGCAAAGGGTTTGGGCCGTCAAGTGGCTGCTGTGGGCATTGGCCCAAGGGGAACCCAAGTAATTGCGGTGGTGATTCAGGCTGAAGGGAAACTGCGGCTTGCTGATCCCCAAATAACGGCATCGGTGCGCGCCAGCTCAGTATTCGATATTGCCGCAGTGCTCGAAGGGGATTTGCCCGTCGATATCAGGCATCAGTCGAAGGTGAAACGCGAACTCTTGGTCGAGTCTGCCTCGACGTTCCTGGCGGGAAGATGAACGTTCTCGTCACGGGCGGCTCGAGTCTTCTTGGCAGGACGGTTGCGAATTTGCTCGTGGAGCGCGGCGATCACGTGGTCTGTTTTCAACGCAGCGCATCGGGATCAACTGCAATCGATGAGCGGGGGGATATTCGTGATCGCTCAGCCGTTCTGCACGCAGCACGCGATGCCGATGCGGTGATTCACCTCGCTGCCCTTGTTGCTCCGAAGGCGTCGTGGAACGAGATGCTGGCCATCAACGTCGACGGAACTCGCAACGCACTGGCGGCGGCAACGGCGAGCGGCAGGTTTGTGCACATTTCGAGTCCGTCGGTGGCATTCCACGACGCACCCAGTGTCGGATCGACAGCGCTCGCCGCCGATTACGACGGAGGCGACGGTTACACACGTTCAAAAGCGATGGCCGAATCGTTCGTGCGCAAAGAAACAACCGTTCCGACTGTCGTCATTCGTCCGCATCTGGTGTGGGGCCCTGGCGACACGCAACTCATCGGTCGAATTGTCGATCGTGCTCGCGCTGGTCGATTGGCACTGCCCGACGGTGGGCGAGCGTTGGTGGACACGACCTATGTCGACGACGCGGCAACAGCGATCGTCGCCGCGCTAGATCACTGCAACGCGGGCGACGAAGCGACGCTCGAGCCCTTGGTCGTCACTGGCAGCGAACCGCGTCCGTTACGCGATCTGGTCTCGTCGATCCTCGATGCTGCAGGAGTTACTCGCTCACCCAAGTCGATCTCCGCGCCACTTGCCGCCCGGATCGGTTCGGTCATTGATCGGGTGTGGCCCGGCTCTGAGCCGCCGCTCACCCATTTTGCTGCTCGGCAGTTATCGGTCGCCCACTGGTTTGACCAGCGCGAGACCAGAAGGATCCTCGGGTGGGAGCCATCGGTTGGCCTCGATGAAGGGTTCAG
>JAPLAE010000030.1 GCA_026393455.1 Actinomycetota bacterium | reverse complement strand
GCCAGTTGTTATCGGCGGGTCTCGGTCAGGCAGGGATACGCCTCACGAATGCCGCTGGCGTCAACGCAGTCTCTATTTCTGAATTCGTTCTCGCTCGTTTGCTCCAGCACTGGAAGCGCCTTCCCGAGATCGACGCAATGCAACGAGCTCATAGTTGGGAGCCGAAGTACGGGAAAGAAATCGTAGGCTCAACGCTCGGGATCGTTGGTTTTGGCGCCATAGGACGCCAGGTGGCGTTACGGGCTCGAGCGTTTGGAATGGAAGTGCTTGCGACTCGAGCGTCTGCTCGCCCGGGCGATATCGATCCTGATGTCGATGAGCTTTTTCCTGCTGATCAACTGCGTGGCATGTTGGCCAGATGCGACGCGGTTGTCTCTGCTGTCCCCGAAATGGCAACGACCCGAGGATTATTTGGAGACGTCGAGTTCGCCGCAATGCCGAAAGGTTCGCTGTTCATCAACGTTGGGCGTGGAAGCGCAGTCGATGAACGAGCACTGACTAATGCTCTTACATCAGGACATCTTGCTGGCGCGGCGATTGATGTGGCCAGCACGGAACCACTTGATGCAAGTTCGACACTTTGGGAAGTTCCGAATCTTTTGATTTCTGCACATTGCTCAACATCCAGTGACAACTTCTGGGCAAACCTGCACGCTCTCTTCCGTGAAAATCTGCGGCGCTACCTCGCTGGCGAATCGCTGAAGAACCAAGTTTTGTTTGACGACGAGATCGCCCTGGGGGAAAAGTGACAGATCGCTCGCTATTGCCGTCAGATGCAACGGAGATTCACCCCGAGTGGCTTTCGCAGGCGCTGACTGCGAAATTCCCCGGGGTTGCTGTGTCATCGATAGAAGTGACGCAACAACGACAAGTCACTAATGCACATGCGCAATTGCGCGTTTCGTATGACGTTTCTGGCGGCGCACCTGAAACAATGTTTTGCAAACTTCCGCCAAGCGACCCGAACCGACGCGAAGCGATACTGCGCACCGGCATGGGCGAGCGTGAGGTGAAGTTTTACGAGCAGCTTGCTCCGAGGCTCGGCATGCGTTTCCCCGAAGTGTTGGTTGCCCAAGAGCGCTCCGATGGAACGTTCATCCTTCTTCTCGAAGATCTCAATGCATCCGGTTGTGTGATTTCCGACGGACGCCTTGGGGTCACCCGAGATTCAGCGGCTGGAGCGCTCGAAGATTTAGCAGCGCTTCATCTGCGTTATCTCAGCCCAAAGACCCGAGCTTCGGAAGCATCTTGGATTCTGGCAACGAGTTCAAGCAGTGACTACGGATCAGTCATGCTCCGTTACGGACTCGAGAACCATCGAGATCGATTGAGCGACGAGTTCGCCGAGATGGCAGAGCTATGCATCGCGTATCCAGGTCAATTGCAGGAGCTGTGGCATCGAGGTCCACAGACCGTGATCCACGGTGATCCCCATATCGGCAATCTCTTTTTCGATAGAGGCCGCACGGGATTTTTAGATTGGGGAATCATCAACATCAACACGCCGATGAGAGATGTCAGTTACTTCCTCACGATGGCGCTCTCGGTGGAAGATCGACGTATCCATGAGCGCGATCTGCTTTCGCACTATCTCGAAATTTGGAATGCCGGCGGGGGAGAATCGCTTTCGTGGGATGACGCTTGGCTGGCCCATCGGATCCACGCCGCATACACGGTTTTGGCCTCGTGTCAGGTTGTTACCTTCCCAGTCGATGTGACACCGCAACGCCAGGTGTTTGCCGCTGCATTCCTCGATCGAGCGCAGGCTGCAGTCGCTGACCTTGAAGCTCGCGCGGCCATCAGATCGTTTGGTGAGTTTTGACGACACCCAACGAGGGGTCCGCGGTACCGTTTGCCATGTCGTCTTCGGTAGCTGGGGTCCGTGCAGCAATCGAGCATCCTGTCGTCGATGCCGACGGGCATGTCGTCGAATCCCTACCGGTTCTTGTCGAGTACATCGCCAAAGTCGCTGGTGCCGATGTGGCATCAGGTTTCTCGGCTATTTCCCCATCGTTCACGACGCGATCAGGAGACACCGCGGAAATCAAATCACGCGGACGGATTCCCCGACCAGGGGTATGGATGACTCCGTGGTGGGCGTTGCCGGGGAATGCCCTTGATCGGGCCACTGGTTTCATGCCTGCGCTGCTCTATGAGCGACTCGATGAAATCGGTATCGACTTTTCAATCTTGTACCCAAGCGCTGCGCTTGCATGTATCGGTCATCCAGACGATGCACTGCGCGTTGGCGCGTGTAGGGGACTGAACACCTACCTCGCTGACCTACTTGTCGGCTATGGAGACCGACTGACTGCAGCGGCTGCAATTCCGACCGCCACCCCAGAGGAGGCCATCGCAGCGCTTGATCATGCAGTCCTGAAACTGGGCTTCAAAGTCGTCATGCTCAACAACATGGTGATGCGAGCACCATCTGAGAATGCTCCGGGGCGAATTGATTTGCTCGCTCTTGATAGTGATCACGATTACGACCCGGTGTGGCAGCGATGTATTGACCTTGGAGTTGCGGTCACGGTGCATTCTCCAGCGCAAGGCCATGGGTTACGAAACTCTTCCTCGCGTTACATGTACAACCACATCGGTAATTTCGGTGCCGCCGGCGACGCGTTTGCGAAGGCACTTTTCTTTGGTGGAGTAAGCCACCGGTTCCCGCGTCTCTCATTTGCGTTCTTGGAAGGTGGAGTTGCAACAGGTGTCCAGTTGCTCTGTGATCTCGTTGATCGCTGGCAGAAACGAGGCGGCGCGGCGATCGGCCAGTATGACCCCGCGGATCTTGATCACGAGGTGTGGGATCAATTATTCGATACCTATGGAGGCGAGCGGTTTGCTGATCCGCTCGTGCGTGAAGCAATGCTTTCGCAGAGCGATAACCCACCTGTCGAGTTAGATGATTTTCGCGAGTGTGGTGTCTCGTCAGCGAGCGACATCGTGAACCAATTCGACCGGTTCTATTTCGGCTGTGAAGCCGACGATCGGACGATTGCCTGGGCATTCGCCGACGATGTCAATCCATGTAGCGCGCGCCTGAAGCCAATTCTTGGTTCAGACCTTGGGCATTGGGATGTTCAGGACATGACGGGGGTACTTCCCGAGGCCTACGAACTCGTGGAACATGGGGTCCTTGATCGTTCAGATTTTCGGGAGTTTGTTTGCGACAACACCATCAAATTGCACGGTTCGATGAACCGAAACTTTTTCGACGGCACGCGCGTCGAGGGTTACGCCCGCTCGCTTCTCTCGGAGCGAAGCAAGTAGTACGGAGTTAGAACCAACTGCTTTGGCTCGCCGTCAACGCCGGAAGCGACTCGCAATGTGATGTTGCCGTACGACAATTTCTGCTCGTCGTTGCTCAGCTGTGAAGGGTTTGGTGCCGGGATGGAGAACTTCGGCGAGGTCTGCGAGTTTCACGACGCGACCTGAGGGGACTGGCGATGTCATCGTTCGAATAAACCGGTACGTAACCATTGTGTCGTGAAGCCCCGAGGTGTCAAGCCAGTTGGCTACGCCTGGATCAGTATGAGAAACAACGATCCGGAATCGACTATCGGGATCGATCGTGAGTTGGGTGCCATTTCGACTGCAGGGTCGAGTTGCGATATCAAGTGACTCGAACCATCCGCCGTTGTAGAGAAGAAAGTTCCAAGTCCAAGCATCCGGCGCTTCGCCCTCGATGACGAATGCTTCGTCGTCACCGATTGAACAAAAGCCTGATCCGTAGGCGATATCGGTGGCACCGCCAAGCGCAGACGAGGCAGCAGCGATTGTGTTGACTCCTGCAGAGCTCCGGGCGTTGGTGACATAACCATTCCAGAAGCGCAGCGAGGATTCGATCCAAACCTGAGCAGTTTTGATGTTCTGTGCAATCTCTGAGTCAGTCAGCGGTGGTTTCGACTGCCCTTCGTTTCCGATTTTCTCAATCTGATAATCGCCAGGTTTCTCGACCGACCAATCGTTGAAATATTCGCGAATGCTCACGATTCGGGCGCTCGGATCGAGTGCCATCCAGTTAGCCGCGTTGGTTGTATTGGTTGGGCTGAGAATGAGTTCGAAGTTTCCGTCTTCATCGGTGACGAGTTGGTCGTGCCAAATCTCGCCGTAGACGCCGAACTCTCCGAGTTGCATGTCGCCTTGATGAAGTGAAAAAAGGAATCCGTGTGTGCCGGTTCCGTTGCCCGTGATTCGGTACGCGTCGGTACCGCGAATTGTCGCTCGCAGATAGCGGTTATCGACGTTCGGGCCACCCCATTTCGTGACGTCATCGTCGTATCGGTAAAACGAAGGGAAATCAGGGTCGCTGAATTCCAAGGCCCATTGCAGGCCGAATGTTGTGAGGCGAGCGAGGTATCGGTAGCCCTCAGCGGTTTCGCGTGTCCCAACAGGAAACGGTTCAGAAGCAAGTTCTTTCCCGAGTCGGTCGAGTGATTGCGCAAAATCTTCCCAAGCCCGCGAAGCAAGACTGTCATTGTTCATTGGTTCAATCACACCGACTCAGTTGGTGATGTTTTCTGGTTACGGCTCATCGGGGAGTCCATAAATAGTGCGGGCGCCTGCGCTCATAAATCCCACCGCATCCTTTTTCGGTAGCGCTCGCAACATGTCATAGGTCGCTCGATTTTGATCGCCGGCCACCCAAGTTGGTCCGTTGGCGAGATTGGCGAGTCCTTCGCGTGCGACATCGTTCGGATCCATGCCTGGAAATTCGGCACTGCCAATTAGCGCACCGCTGCGTTCCATCGCCGGCGTGTGAGTGGCTCCAGCGACGAGAGCGAGGACATCGACTCCCAGTGGTTTGAGTTCGGCCCAGAGGCCTTCGGCAAGGTTTACGTCGAATGCCTTTGTGGCGGAATAGGTAGCGGTTCGCGCCGAACCGGAAACGGAGGAGACCGACGAGAGGAGGATGATGCCGCCTCGTCCGCGCTCACGCATCAGGCCGCCGAAATGGTGAGTGAGTTGCACGGGACCTGTGCAATTGAGTCGGACAAGGCCGAGAGATTTCTCGACTGGTTCATCATGGAAACGCACTGCGCCGTGTGTTGCGCCGGCGTTATAGACAACAAGTCCGACTTCAATGTCGGCGGTCGCTTCAGCGAGGCGATCGCACATGTCGTCGTCGGTGAGATCAAGGGCTATTGGACGCGTCTGGATCTGGAATTCAGACTCCAACGAGGTGGCAAGCGCTGTCAGAGGGTCGGGTCGCCGTGCGACGAGTACGAGATTGATTCCAGCAGCAGCGATCTGTCGCGAAAATGATTCTCCGATTCCCTCTGAAGCACCAGCGACAACAGCCCACGGCCCATAGTTAGAAGTGAATTCCGTCGTGCTCACGGAACGATCGTCTCAGTAGTGCAGAGAAACGAAACAGAATTATCGCGGTCGACGAAACGCGCTTCGTCTGCAGCTGCTTCGATGCCGAGTCGACCATCGCCAATCCCTTCGAAAAACGAATCGAGAGACTCAATCGAAAGTTCACTCACACTGTCAACGACGGTCGTTCCTACGCCCAGGCGTTTGGCCGCTTCCGAGGATGCTGCTGCATCGACATGAAACTGGGTATAGCCAGAAATATTTGGGGTGATAAAGCCAAAGTTTGAATGATTGTGGAAGTAGTAATCGATGTACGCGGCATGTGTTGTGTGAGCTTTGCGGCGCATCAGGTAGAGGTAGCGCAACGGCGGGGGAGTGCTTTCAATGAGTTTCTGCGGGGCGCCAACTAATGCTGCCGAAAGATCAAGGTGGGAAAGATCGGCCACGCGGTCGCCGAAATCTTGCATCGCATCAAGAAATGAGTCGAGGTCCGAGATCGAGTCAGTTTCGACCTCAAGGACGACATCAAAGGGGCGACACAACGGATTTGCTGCGGGGAAGGGGTCGTCCTCGACCTCGGTCAACAAGGTGATCGAGACGTTGTCGTCGAGGGTGGCGGCGAGGGCAAGATCATGCACTCGGACAGACAACCCTTCTCGGCAACCGCCTCTGGCGGCGAGATGAATCTGGAGTCGGAGGAGACTTGTGTCTGGTTGGGATTCAGGATCGACCGGCATTCGGGTTTCCTTCGCGATTTATAGGCGGTGACAGAGTTCGAGAGATTTCTAGAACGTCGTTGCAGATTGGCATCTCTCAGGGTACTGTGACTTATGACACCCCTGCGGCTGACGACCAGTCGCTCCATCCGTGATGAATGGGCTACCAGGGGCCGACCTCAACCGGGGTAAATCGGGATTCAAGACAAGGGGCGTTAATGAGACGGTCATCGATAGTGCGAACGTTGGGTGCCATCACGTGTGCCATGTTGCTCACAGTAGGAGCCGCTGCATGCGGCTCGAGCAGTGACGGCGAATCTTCGGGCGGCGGCAACACCATCGGTGTCACTGACACCACGATAAAAATCGGTGTTGCGGTTTCCGATCTCGATGGACTTCGTGCCGCCGGTATCGCTCTTGCCCCGGCGTTGACAACCCAAAACCTTTCAAAGCGCCTCACCTCATACTTCGATGCGTGGAATGCCGCTGGCGGCATTAACGGTCGCAAGGTCGAAGGTGTTGTGCTGACATGGGATCCGGTCAAGCCTGCAACCGGCCAGAAAGTATGCGACGACGCCACCATTAATAACGAGTTGTTCGCGTTCATTAACGCCAATGGTCTTGGCGCGAAGTACATCGAGTGCATCGTCGCTGCTGGTGTCCCATCCTTCTTCGGCGACGTGGCTCCACAGTCAGCCCATGACACCGGATGGTTGACGTCAACCAAGGCTCCAGTGGAAACCAATGCTGCAGCAGGAATCAAGGCAGCAATCGATTCGGGACGAATCAGCAAGAGTGCAGTGGTTGGAATCTTGGCGGGTAACGGACCAGAGCACATTGCCGCGACTGCAACCGCAAAGGCCGCGCTTGAGGCAAACGGCAACAAGGTCACTGTTGCCCAGATCAATACCCTTCAGGGTGATCCAGGAATTCAGAACACTGAATCGGCAGCCGCTGTCAACACGTTTAAGGCCGCCAATGTGACCGATGTAGTTGTTGCTCTTCAGTTCACTGCTTCTGGTGGATTCTGGGACAACGTCGCTGGCAACAAGTGGAACTTTTCAATTCTCGATGTTGCTTCTTCGATGTGCTCGGCCTATGGCGGTAAGAGTCTGAAGGCAGCAGCAGTCGGCAGCGTCTGTTTCACCTCTGATGGTGATTCAACAACGTCCGATGGAAAGCTGCGTCCTGAGACTGACTTCGAAAAGCAGTGTCGAGCAACCTATGACGCACTCGTCGTCAATGATTTTGCTGGAGCAAAGTCCTACGCCGGCGTGCCTTCAGGTGAAACCCGCACACTTCCCGACGGTATGAAGGTAAGTTCCGACTATCCGCCGAATGAGTGCATGTTCGCAGACATCATTAAGAAGGCCCTCGAAAAAGCCGGGAAGAACCTGACCCGCGAGAGCTTCATGAAGGCGGTTCGCGGCCTTGGTGACCTGCCCTACGCGCTGGGTTCAGATGGCAAGGGCTCGCAGGCAACCGGCAAGACGTACCTGGCGCTCTATGTCCATGCCGACAAGTTGACCGCTGCCCCGACCGGTACGGCAAAAAATGCCAATGGCACGTACAACAACTGCCCCGTTGACATTCAGTGCTGGGTGCCCGTTGATAGCAAGTGGTTCCCGATTAAGTAACGAATCGTTTGGACCCCTGAGCGAATGGAGGGCGTCGGCTTTGGCCGGCGCCCTCCATTTATTTCTTGCCTGACACAGGTCTGAGCCGCCGTCTGGCCCGTTTATTTGTTATCGCTTCACTGTCTCGACGTTAAGGGAGTTAGGTGGTCGCAGAACCGCCGTTGATGGCGATGGTTTGTCCGGTTACCCAAGAGGCTTCTTCCGAAGCGAGGTAGACACACGCGTAACCGATATCGGTTCCCGTACCGAGTCTTCCTGCAGGAACGGTCTTTGCGATCTTCGCGGTCACCGTTCGCTGGTCTTCGGAGATTCCGGGCTCGTCGCGCTGCATGAGACCAAGCGCGAGTGTGTTGGCAGTAACACCGTCCCCAGCGTTCTCCATCGCGATGTGACGCATGAAGGAAATACCCGCACCCTTGCCTGCGCCATAGATCGACACGCCAATGTTCAAACCCTGGGTGCCCGCTCCAGAAGAGATAGTGATGATGCGACCCCAATTGCGCTCGCACATTCCATCGAGCACGGCCTTTACGCAATTGAGGACGCCGTAGAGATTGACATCGACATATGGGCCCCACTCATCGCGCGGAAGGTCACGGAATTTCACGGCGCGCATCGACGGCGGGATACCTGCGTTGTTCACCAGAATGTCAATTGGATCGGCGCTCAAGATCGCAGCTTCGACATCAGCAAAGTTTGCGACGTCGAATGGAAGCGGCCTGGCGTTAGGGCCGAGTTCGTTGGCCGCAGCGAGAGCGCGATCGGCAACGAGGTCGTTGATGTAGACGATTGCGCCTGCATCGATGAGTGTGCGGGCGATTCCGAGGCCAACTCCCTGGCCAGAGCCAGTGACGAGGGCGGTCTTTCCGGTGAGATCGAACATGGGCGCATCCTGTCACCGTTCAGACGACAGCGCTGCCGTAAGGCAACCTACGATGCCGCGGTGACTAGTCGCAGCCGATCCTTTGCCCCGGACTCATCTGAAACCGTGACCCTTCCGAATGGGCAGATCGCCCATCGTGATCACGTCGCTCAATCTGAAATCATTGCCCGTCGCTTTTATGAAGTCACCAGTGAAGTGTGGTGCTTCGTCGGTAACGGACTTTCCAACCAAACCTTTGTTGAGGGCCCCGACGGAATTATCGCAATTGATACGGGCGAGTCGACCGAAGAAATGCGCGAGGCCATTGTGGAACTGCGCAAGGTCACCAGTCGGCCAAGTGTCGCTGTTCTCTATACGCACTTTCATTACGTCTGCGGAACCGAAGCGGTGTTTGAAGATGCTGGTGCTCGCGAAGTTCCCATCTGGGCCCATGAGAAGGTT
>JAPLAE010000091.1 GCA_026393455.1 Actinomycetota bacterium | reverse complement strand
GTTTGGTGTGTATGCGCCAGATCAAGCGGTTTCGCACCTTACGTATTTAGGTTTGTACGCGCTACAACATCGCGGCCAAGAAGCTGCGGGCATGGCAGTCAGCGATGGCTCAACCGTTACCGTCGTAAAAGACACCGGGTTGGTGTCCAACGCGTTCGACGATCGAACGCTTGCTGCTCTTACTGGCCACCTCGCCATCGGGCATACGCGTTATTCCACGACCGGTTCAAGCGTTTGGCATAACGCGCAGCCGGTGTATCGCAACGTTGGTGCGCACACCGTTGCGATTGCGCACAACGGCAACCTGGTCAACACTGCGGAACTCGCCGATCAGTTGGGAATGCTTCCTGGCACTGTGAGTTCCGACAGCGACGTCATGGCGGAACTGCTCGCATCTGAACTTGCGAAGAACCCCGACGAAAGTGCCGATCATCGTGCGCTCGAACGAGCGATGTTGGCGATTCTTCCCCAGCTCAAAGGCGCGTTCTCCGTGGTGGCCATGGACGAAGGACACGTCATTGGCGTTCGCGATCCCAACGGTTTCCGTCCGCTGTGTCTCGGAAAACTGGATAACGGATGGGTGCTCGCATCAGAAAGCCCAGCGCTCGATGTCGTTGGTGCGCATTTGGTTCGTGAACTCGAACCCGGCGAGATGATCATCATCGACGCCACCGGTTATCGCGCTGTGCGCGTATTTGAACCATCGGCCGTCGATCCGAAACTGTGCTTGTTCGAATTCGTGTACTTCGCACGACCCGATACTCGTCTGTATGGCCAGAGTGTTCACCAAGCGCGAGTGCGCATGGGCGAGAAACTTGCCGAGCAAGCACCGGTTGAAGCAGATCTTGTTATGGGTGTTCCTGAATCGGGAATCCCCGCCGCCGAAGGGTATGCACGAAGCTCCGGTATTCCGTTTGGGCAGGGTCTCGTGAAGAATCGCTATATCGGCCGCACATTTATTGCGCCGAATCAGGAAATGCGTGCTCTTGGCGTGCGCATGAAGCTCAATCCGTTGCGCGACAACATCGCCGGTCGGCGTCTTGTTGTGGTCGACGATTCGATCGTGAGAGGTACGACAACTCGAGCGATGGTGTCGATGTTACGTGAAGCCGGTGCGGCCGAAGTGCATATGCGCGTTTCATCACCGCCCTACAAGTGGCCTTGTTTTTACGGCATGGATACCGGTAATCGGGGCGAACTTCTCGCGGCGAATATGAGCGTCGATGAAATTCGCGAATATCTCAACGTCGATTCCCTTTCGTATCTCACCCTTGATCGATTGCTCACTGCGACCGGTGCTGTCGGTGCGGGTTTCTGCGATGCATGTTTGACCGGCAACTATCCCGTCGCGATTCCGGAAGAACTTGGCAAGCACATTCTTGAAATGCCTTCGGCTTCAACACCTGAAACGAGTGAAGCCGGGAGTGTCGCCGAGACGCTTTCGGTTGCGTCGACGCTTCCCGCTCAAGAGGCGCTTTCCTTTACTTCGCCGGAAGAGACCAATGACTGACGACGCAACTAAGGGCGAAACCTACGCGGGCGCAGGCGTGAGTATTGATGCCGGCGAAGAAGCAGTCGATCGCATTAAGTCTCACGTTCGTTCGACGTTCCGTCCCGAAGTCATCGGCGACATCGGCGGCTTCGGTGGACTCTTCGCTCTCGATCTTGCTCGTTACAAGAAGCCAGTGCTTGTTTCTTCAACCGATGGCGTTGGCACAAAGGCACTCATTGCGCAGGCCACGGGTCGCTTCACCACCATCGGGGTCGACCTTGTTGCGATGTGTGTCGACGATCTCGTGTGTCAAGGCGCCGAACCTTTGTTCTTTCTCGACTACATCGCTGACGGCCGTCTCGACCCCGATCACATCGATCAATTGGTCGAGGGAGTGGCGGATGGGTGCCGCCAGGCCGGTTGCGCACTTGTTGGTGGCGAAATGGCGGAACATCCGGGCGCAATGGAAGCCGGGGAATTTGATCTCGTCGG